>PSRO01000061.1 GCA_003176115.1 Chlamydiota bacterium
CCTCCTGTACCAGCTCTCATTTCTAAAATAACATTACGGCTATCAAGGGGGTCAGGAGGAATCAATAAATGATTTAAATCAGCAGTAGAAACAGAGATCTTTTTTTCTAACTCCACTATTTCTTGTCGAATAAAATCTGCAAAAACAAGATCTTTCTCTTCTTTTAACAAGCTTTGATTTTCTTCTAGTTGCCTTTGCAGATCTTCACAAAGCAGCCATTTATCTTTTATATCCGATAGATAGGAGTGCTCCTGAGCGAGTTCTTGATAACGCTTTTGATCAGAGAGCACATCTGCTTGAGCCAGTAATTCTTCTACTTGTTCAAACCGAAAAAGAAGCTTACGCATTTGCTCTTGCATGTGCTACCTAAATGACCTTAGATTTACGTTTTTTTTGTTTTTTTAGAACTAGCTTTTTTGCTGACCTTATTTTCAACGATCTCTGTATGACCTTCTTCTTGTTTTTTCTTTATTTTTTTAGCATATCGATTCATAAACTTACCTACTCTTCCCTCAGAATCAACCAATTTTTTGTCTTTTGTAAAAAACGGGTGAGATGCAGAAGTAATAGAGGCTTTATATACAGGGTATTCCTTCCCTTCATAGATTTGTCTTTCCTTTAGCTGCAAGGTACTGCCGCAAACGAAGGAAAATCCCGTTGCTGAATCAACAAATAAGACTTCTTGATAGGGAGGGTGTCCTTTCTTTTTCATAATAACTCCTTAAGAGAAAAATAGGTTTTGATCATGTAATTTAATGGCTTTTTCATTTAAAAACAAGAATTTAAGAGCTCTTAGCTAAAGATAAATAGGCCATACGAGCTGTTAATAATCCCTCAAGCACACCTTCTTCATATCGAAAATGAGGATGCAGCTCAAGACTGGGAAAATCATTGGGTTGCAGAAGGTCGTCTTCGATAATCCCAGGAACAATTCTTTGCGCGCAAATAAGTAATCTTTTTTTTTGAAGCTTAATTAAATCATCAAAAATACTTTCCATCTCTTTCCTTCCTTCTCTGTTTAAAAAAATCTATCATAATCTCTGAGCACTCTTGTTCCAAAATACCAGAGGTTATCATGATTTGGTGAAAAGGATGCTTTAAAGAAAATAGGTTTACAAAGCTTCCATTTGCTCCACAACGTTTATCAGGAGCTCCCCATACAAGACGAGCAACACGGGCTTGTAATAAGGCTCCAGCGCACATAGAGCAAGGCTCTAGAGTAGAATAAAGAGTGGCTTGCAAAAGGCGCCAATTTTTGCGTTTTCTTGAGGCCTTTTGTAAACAAAGGATTTCTGCATGCTGGGTTGGATCTGACCTACTTTCTGTTTGATTGTAGCCTCGCGCAATAATCTGACCATTTAATACAAGCACAGCACCTACAGGAACCTCTTGTCTTTTATAGGCCTTTCTTGCTTCTATCAGCGCTTTTTTCATAAATTTAATATCGTCTTCCACAAAAACCTAAAATCATTTAAAAAGCTCAAATATCCAGGTTTTTCTATAAAACTTCTAGCTGTAAAAATTTCTTAAATCCATATATACAGAAGAATACGCAACTTTAAAACAACGCTAAGAAATTTCTAAAAAAGGCAAAATTCATCTATAAAAAGGCTTTTCTGTTGCTCTCATTACAGGTTTGCGTTATAATGGGGCCTATGCTTTACAATTTAAAGTTTGCCTATTTGTTTTAACTCTCAATCTTTACGGGAGATTTTTTATAATGTCTTTAGATAAAGGTACCAAAGAAGAGATCACGAAGAAGTTTCAATTGCATGAAAAAGATACTGGATCAGCAGATGTACAAATTGCTATCCTTACAGAAAGAATTTTAGAAATTACTGAGCATCTTGATCGCGAGTCCAAGGATCTTAAGTGTGAATCTAAGGATTATGTTTCCAGACTTACCTTAGTGAAGCTTATTGGTCAAAGGCGCAAGCTTCTTGACTATCTCAATTCCACTGACACTCAACGATACCAAAGCTTAGTCAAACGACTAAACTTGCGTTCAAAAATTTAAAGTCGCAAATTCTTGAGTGCTTATACCCAACCGCTAGGACTCTTCGCTTAGCGGTTTTTTCTTTTTAATTACCTTAAGACTCTTAAAAGCTCTGTATTTGACTTGTTGCATATCTTTCTTCTTGCTATAGTTTTACTTAAGCTTTTGTCTTTTCAGGGTAATATTTTAGTTGACGAATCGATGAAGTGCCCATCTTTTAGGAAGAGATCTCTTCTTAAGAAATGGTCAATTCATTCCCCAACTAAAGCAACCTCATTAAAAAACTATTTAAGGAGATAACATCTCATGCAATTCGACCATCAGGAAATAACTGTCTCTATTGAAGGAAAAACCATAAAATTTGAAACAGGCATAGTAGCTCGCCAAGCAAATGGTGCAGTTCTTCTAACTTGCGGAGAAACTGTTTTGTTAAGCACTGCTTGTCAAGGAGCTAAGCCTTCTGCAGAAACAGATTTTCTTCCTTTACGTATAGATTATCAGGAAAAATTTTCTTCTTCAGGAAAAACTTTAGGTGGTTTTATTAAGCGTGAAGGGCGCCCTACAGAAAGAGAAACCCTTATGAGCCGCTTAATTGATAGACCCCTAAGGCCCATGTTTGAAAAGGGATATTTTAATGAAGTTCAAGTCCTCTCTTATGTGTTATCCTATGATGGAGTAAATGCACCCGATCCTTTAGCTATTTGTGCAGCTTCAGCAGCACTTGTCATTTCTGACATTCCTTTAATCAAGCCCATTGGAGCTGTACGCGTTGGAATGATTGAAGGAAAATTTATCATTAACCCAACTGTGGAAGAACAAAAATCCTCTAAATTAGATCTCATGTTAGCCGGGACAGAAGAAGCTATCTTAATGATCGAAGGATATGCGGATTTTCTTACAGAAGAACAGGTTTTAGCAGCCATAGAAAAAGGGCATGCTGCCATTAAAATCATCTGCGAAACTCTAGTTAAGTGGCAAACACGGATTGGCAAACCCAAAGTCCTTGGAGAGCTAAAATTCTTATCGACAGATTTGATCGATGACATGCGCGAAAAAACAAGTATTCATCTAAATACTGCATTAAGGATTAAAGAAAAATCAGACAGAGAGTCTACCATTAAAGCCTTATTTACAGAAATGCTCACCCAATATACTTCTGATAAAGATCTTGTCTATACAGAAATAGAGATTAAAAGCGCATTCAAAAAAATCCAAGCTGAACTTCTACGTAAAATGATTTTAGATGAAAACATACGCGCTGACGGTAGGAGATCCGATCAAGTTCGCGCTATTGATATTAAACCTTCTTTTTTACCGCGCACACACGGCAGTGCGTTATTCACAAGAGGAGAAACTCAATCCTTATCTGTTTGTACACTTGGCGGAGAAAATATGGCTCAACGCTCTGAGAACTTAGATGGAGAGCTGTCTAATCGTTTTTATTTACAATACTTTTTCCCTCCTTTCTCAGTTGGTGAAGTAGGACGCTTAGGAGCTCCTGGAAGACGAGAAATTGGTCATGGCAAATTAGCAGAGCGCTCATTAGCAAAGACCATTCCTTCCATAGATGTATTCCCTTACGTCATTCGCTTAGAATCAAATATCACAGAGTCCAATGGATCCTCTTCCATGGCATCTGTTTGTGGATGTTGCCTAGCTCTAATGGATGCAGGTGTACCGATTAAAAGACCTATTGCAGGAATTGCTATGGGATTAATCTTAGAAGAGACAAAGTTTGCTATCCTCTCCGATATTCTTGGAGTGGAAGATGCTTTAGGCGATATGGATTTTAAAATTGCAGGAGATATGGAAGGAATAACCGCTTTCCAACTCGATATTAAAGTAGAAGGGATTACCATTGAGGTTATGCAAGCCGCTCTAGCTCAAGCTAAGCAAGGAAGACTTCACATTTTACACAAAATGCTGGAAGCATGTCCTAAATCTAAAGAAAATCTTTCCTCCTACGCTCCACGTATTGAAACCGTTATGATTAAACCTTCAAAAATTGGAACGTTAATTGGACCAGCAGGTAAGCAAATTCGCGCCATTATTGAAGAAACCGGTGCTCAAATCGACATTGATGATAGTGGTCGTGTTAGCATTGCATCCACTAATAGTGAATCGATGAACAAAGCAAAAGAAATGATCCATAACCTAACAACTGATGTAGAGATCGGAAAAACTTATAAAGGGAAAGTGGTATCCATTGTTAATTTTGGTGCTTTTGTAGAAATTTGTGGTAGAGAATGCCTCTGTCACATCTCTGAGCTTTCTTACAGCAGAGTTCAAAGTGTAGAAGACGTCGTAAAGCTAGGCGATACCATTGAGGTTAAAGTCTTAGATATTAATGATCGTGGCCAAGCTAAACTCAGTCATAAGGCAACTCTTCCAACCCCTCAAAAAGATGCAGCTCGCGGAGGCTAGGTTAAAGCTTTTTTAATAAGTAAAATCGGAATAATCGGTTTCACAAAACCGTTGATTCCGGTTTAATTCATTAATCTTTTTCATATCTTCGGGATGTAAAAAGAAATCAAACACATGAAAGTTTTCTTGTAAGTGCTGTTTAGAAGAACCCTTAACCACTACTGCTATTTCTTTTTGCATCAGCCATTTCAAGATAATCTGTGCGGGGGTTTTTTGGTATTTATCCCCTATCTTTTTAAATATCTCCTCTTGAATAAGCTCTCCCTTACCTAAAGGACGATAAGCAATTAAACCGATCTGATGGTTTTGACAAAATTGCCACAGCTCTTTTTGATAAAGATAAGGATGAAACTCCACTTGGTTGTAATCAATCTGAATATCATTATCTATTGCATCTTGCAGATGATGTATAGTAAAATTACTTACACCAATATGATGAACCTTACCCCGCTTTTTTAATTTTTCCATCTCTTTTAGAACTTTTACCATGGGCTTTTCTCGATCAGGCCAGTGAATCAGAAATAAATCCAGATAATCCAATTGCAGTTCTTGTAGAGCCAGATTACAACTTTCTTCAGCACTTTTTTGGTCTAGAAAAAATTTAGAGGTAATGAATAACTCTTCTCGATTAATTCCATGAATAGCCTTTGCAATATCTTGATGATTTTCATAAATCAGTGCTGTATCAATATGACGATAACCTAGTTCTAAGGCCATTTTTACCGTAGAAATACAAGACTTGCCTGATAACTCCCATGTACCTAGACCAATTAAAGGAACTTTTTCTTTCATTACAACCTCTCTTTTTTTGATTTTATCAGGTAGACCTTTCCTATTCATTCCATAGCCTGTTTCATTTTCTCTACCACCTTTTGCATTTCTGCAGAACTAATGGGTCCTCGAAGATCCGCTAGATACATTTTTAGAATAAATTTTAAACTCGAACTATCTCCTGCCTCACGTGGAACATAATGAAAGTGCACATGAGGAACTGCTTGTCCCACTTCACGACCATTTTTTTGAAGCAAAAAATAAGCAGAAGTGCCAAATACTTTCATTACTGCTTGATTTACCTTTTTAATCAGCTCACTCATTTGCAGTTCTTCTTCTTTAGATAACCCTTCAAATCTCTCTACATGTCTTTTAGGAATAATTAGACAATGGCCAGGTAAAACCGGTTTATGTGTATATAGCGCAAGAACAAGGTCATCTTGGTAAAAAGCTTGTCTATGTAAAACTGCAGGATCACAGAAAGCACAATAAGTTTGAGATAAAGGAGCAGGTTTTTTTAATAAAAAAATAGACCCTGCTACTAGGCAAATAAAAATCAGAAAATAAGTAATTTTACGCATTTTTTATTTCCTCTGAAGTAAAAATTTTAGAGCAAATAAAAGGAGCTCCTAGACTAACCCATAACCCCAGTAGAAAAGTCCCGAGAAAAAAACAGGTCTTTGTCCAAAGCAGAAAAAGGCTCCAAGTATTCCTATACCTGCTCTTAAAACACATTCCTTATAACCTCTAGGAAGATGCCAAGGTAATTTACAATAAGAACTTATGAAAAGACCTGTTGCTATGCCTATATTACAGATATAAATTATGTATGAAGCATCGTAAAATAACATGGAGATAATCACAAGCTGGCTGATTAGGAAAAGCACTTCTGGTCGTAGATTCTCTAATAAAGGGCAGACATATTTATAAAGTATCCAAAGAACCAAGCCCACTAACCAACCCCCTAAGATATCGCTGGGGAAATGGAGCCCTAAATAAACACGAGAAAAAGAGACCAAAAAAATATCTCCCACTACTCTTGCCTGAGCTCAAGAGCAGAGCGGATAAAAGAATTACGGTTTGAGCAGCACCACTTGGAAACCCATAGCCACCTACATAAATTAATTCCAACACTTGGATCTAGATCAAAAGGTCTAGGGGATAAAAATAATTGTTTTAAAGTGCGATTCATAAAAGCGTTAGACATCAAAAGATAAAACAGCCTATCTCCTATTTTAGAGCCATATATAAGCCATACAGCAGGGATAAGCATAAGGAAAAATGGGTAGTGCTAAAGAGGTAATGCTTAGTTAAGAAATTCGAAAAAGAGTAAACTGAAGCCTTTAAGCTCAGGAG
>PSRO01000065.1 GCA_003176115.1 Chlamydiota bacterium
AGAAATCGACGGAAAAGGTTTGGTCTTCGGTTTAATCTCATTGCCGGCATTCATAATCTGGAGCTATGTTAATGGGTTTCGAAAGAGGTCTACTGCTTGAAAAAGGAAAATCACATACTTATACTATTTTTTGTTGACTTGAATTCGTAATAAAAATTACAGTGAAGCCATAAAAATGATGCAAATAAAGCTATCAAAACAAAAAATACTGCTCAGAATACGCTTTAAAAGAGATTATTCTTCCTTGTAGTTTTTCATTTAGGGCAAGTTTGCATCAGGTGTAGCTGGTTACAAAGTTCATTGTAGGCAAATACGATGATCTTCAAGATGGCTGCATTGTAGCTGCTTGCGGAATTGCTAATTTCTTGCGAAGAAGTTATTAACTCCGTGGGCAGCTACGAATTGTCGTTTATTGAAATTAAATGATCCAAACCCAGGGGGATCTATATGCAATGGAATTTGAAAAAGGTGTGGCCCGCAATTGCTGCATCTATGTTATTAGCAACAAGCTTTACGTATGCGGATTTAGATGGTTCATCGTCCCTGCGTAATATAGAAAATCGTCTTAATTGCCTTGAGCAAAGACGAGGTATAAACGGGATGATCAACCCTCCTGCCATGCCTTTAACTAGAAATGGATGGGATTTTCAAATATCTGCAGATGCTCTTTTATGGCAACTATTTGAAGACGGTCTTACCTATGCTGTAGAAACAACCTCTACTGGCCTTCCTGTTGGAGCTGATGGAGTAAAAAGTAAATACAATTGGGGATTCCGTGTTGGCCTTGATTGGACTTTGCCTCATGACAATTGGGATGTAGATCTTACTTGGACACACCTCATTAGCAACCGCCATGGCAGTACCACAGCAGATACATCAAACATTTTGGTAAAAGCACAAGGTTTTGCAAATGCTGCTACTGTAGGTTATACCTCTGCAAGCTCAAAGTACCATAATCGTCTTGATCAGATTGATCTTAACATGGGCCGTGAGTTTTTTATCAGTAAATGGGTAACACTACGTCCTTTCTTTGGACTAAGAGCTGATTGGTTACGTCAAAGATTACGTACATCTTATACCTCTGCTACTTTAGCTCAAAGTACCAACCAAAGAAATAAATGGTGGGGAATTGGTATTGAGTCAGGGCTTAATACTCAATGGAGCTTCTGTGGTGGATTTAGTATCTATGGAAATGTAGCCACTGCTATTGAGTATGGTCTACAAAAACTACAGCTAAGTGAATCCGGTGGTGTTGATGCTGGTTTTAGAAGAAGCTATCATATTTGCAGACCTATTCTAGATCTACAACTTGGACTAGGCTGGGATTATAACTTCTGTGAAGATGGCTTCCATTTTGGCTTGAAATTAGGCTGGGAAAACCATGTATATTTCGATCAAAGCAGATTCTTGTCTTACAACACAGTCAACTATTCAGACAACACTTCTGGTGGAAGTCTGACTTATCAAGGCTGGACATTACATGCTTGCTTTGACTTCTAAGTAAAGTTTTTTGCTATTGCAAGAAAATAGACACCAGGATTAAGTGAACATATTCACCCAAACTGGTGTTTTTTCATTCTTAACAAATATAAAATTTAAAAAAAAGACCTTCTCTTTTTTACTGGACTTTTTTTTCCACTCAAAAAAAATTATTGCAATCTATTTTTATTAACATAAGATAGATATCGATACGTTCAAAATAAAAATTACAGATAAGTCATGAAGATGATGCAAAATGAATTTTTCAGCAAAAAACAGTGCTCTTACGCTCTGCTGTATTTGTTTTGATATGAATTTGTATCTAGTGTAGTTGTCGTTTGTTGAAATTAAATGATCTAAACTCAAAGAGGGATCTTATATGCGATGGAATCTGAAAAAGATGTGGCCTACAATTGCTGCATCTATGTTGTTAACTTTAAGCTTTACGTATGCTGATATCAATGATTGTGCTACGCCTGATTTACCTAAGTCCAATTTAGTTAAGCCTGCTTTATCTGCACCTAATTTAGAAAATTGCCTTCCCTGTCTTGAAACAAATGGAGTGATTAATCCTCCCGGAATGCCTTTAACCAGAAATGGATGGGGTTTTCAAATATCTGCAGATGCGCTACTTTGGCAGCTACAAGAAGACGGTCTTATATATGCTACAGAATCAACCATCCTTACTCTTCCTGTTGAGAATAATAGAGTAAAGCAAAAATCTAATTGGGGATTTCGCGTAGGTCTGGATTGGACTCTACCTCATGATAATTGGGATATAGCGGCTACTTGGACACATTTAATTAGCAATCGCCATGGTAATGCTACAGCAGCTACAGGTAATGCCTTAAGAAAACCAGGTATTATATTAAGTAGTACTGCTGTAGGTTTTACAACCGCAAGTGCAAAATATCATAATCGCCTTGAGCAAATTAGTCTTAATACAGGTCGCGAATTTTTTGTAAGTAAGTGGGTAACACTACGTCCCTTCTTTGGACTAAGAGCCGATTGGTTACGCCAAAGGTTACGTGCATCTTATTCTGGAATAGCTACAAATCCTACAGGCATCCAAGCCACTCAGAGAAGAGTTAAGTGGTGGGGAATTGGGATCGAATCAGGTCTTAATACTCAGTGGAGTTTTTGTGGTGGATTTAGCCTTTATGGAAACGTAGCTGGTGCTATTGAGTACGGATTGACCAAACAAACTGTAAATGAATCTGGACTTGTCGCTTATGCATTTAAGGATAGTTACCATATTTGCAGACCTATCATAGATCTTCAATTGGGACTAGGTTGGGATTACAATTCCTGTAATGATTGCTTCCACTTTGGCTTGAAATTAGGCTGGGAAAACCATGTGTATTTCAATCAAAGCCTCTTCCTTGGTTCAGTTCCATTAGGAGATTTAACCTACCAAGGTTGGACACTACATGCAAACTTTGACTTCTAGTATAGTCTTTAAAAAAACACCAGAATTTACAGTTCTGGTGTTTTAACTCTTTTACATTTTCAACTGAAAAATTCCCATCTTTAAAAGCATAGAAACTAATTTGATAAAAGCTAATAAGAAATTTCAGGCTTTAGTAATAAAAGAGCTTCTTTTAGAGCATGGATAAAAATATCAATTTCCTCAAAAGTATTATAAAAAGCTAAAGAGATTCTTAATAGAGAGCTTACATGATAACGCTTTAAAATAGGTTGAGCACATAGACGACCTGTTCTAATTGCAATTCCTCTTAAATCGAGTAATGTGGCTAAATCAAGAGGATGAAATCCATCAATAGAAAAGCTTAAAATAGGACCTTTCTGCTTAGCTGTACCAATAATTTTTAATCCTTTAATCTCAATAAGCCGCTGAGTTGCATATTCAAGCAGATCTTTTTCCCATGCGGCAATGAGCCTTTGATCTATTGCTTCCATGTAATTTAATGCTGCTCCTAAACCCATAACCTCTGCAATCATGGGGGTTCCTGCTTCAAATTTTAAAGGAGGTTCTTGATAAGTGATTCTGTCAAATGCTACTTCATCAACCATATCTCCTCCTCCTTGATAAGGAGGCATAATTTCTAATAAAGAGCGTTTGCCATATAACACCCCTAATCCCGTTGGGCCATACATTTTATGTGCTGAAAAAGCATAAAAATCTACCCCTAGTTTTTGCACATCAATTAACATATGAGGTGCGCTTTGCGCCCCATCGACAACTACTTTAGCACCTTTTGCATGGGCTTCTTTAACAATTTCTGCAATGGGATTAATCGTACCTAAAACATTTGACATATGTACAATGCTGACAATTTTGGTCTTATCGGAAAGCAGTGTTTGAAATTCTTCAAAAATTAACTCCCCAGACTCATTTACAGGGATTACTTTAAGATGAGCTCCTCTTTCCTTGCAGCACATATACCAAGGAATAATATTGGAATGATGTTCCATTTCAGAAATAAGCACTTCATCGCCTGGTTGCAAATAGAGTTTGCCCAAGCAGTGAGCAACGAGATTCATGGCTTCTGTTGTGCTTTTTGTAAAAATAATCTCCTCAACAAAAGCAGCATTTAAGAAGCCTTTAACCTTTTGACGAACAATGTTGTTGTAATGAGAACTTGCTTTGCTAGCAAAATCATAAACAGAGCGATTCACCGTTGCATAATGTTTTGCATAAAAATCGGACATCGCATTAATTACAATCTGCGGCTTCTGAGTTGTAGCTGCTGAATCTAAATAAATAAAGGGACGACCATGCATTAACTGACGTAGCATAGGAAAATCTTGGCGTACTTTCCAAACATTAAATTCCTGATTCAAAACATTTCTCTCAAAATTTGCTCTTTTAGAGAGCGATAAGGGATCTCTTGCATAATTTCTTGAGCATAAGCGTTAAGAAGCATTTCTCTAGCTTCTATAGGACTCAAGCCTCTTGTTTCTAAATAAAAGAGTTGATCTTCATTCAATTGAGAAACGGTAGCACCATGAGAGGCTTTCACATCATCTGCAAAAATCTCTAGGTTGGGTTTACTATTAGCAATTGCTCCAGTGCTTAAGAGCAGATTATTATTTAACTGATAAGCCCGCGTTCCTTGTGCTTCAGAATCCACTTTAGTTTTCCCTTCAAAGCTGGATCGACTAAAGTCATTTAAGATCCCTTTAAAGTGTTGCAAAGAACTAGTGTCTGGCGCTTTATGCTCAACGGTTAAATGACAATGTGAAGCAGCTTTTCCACAGAGATTAAAGAGACCCTTCAGCTGGGTTCTACTCCCTTCTTCTTTCAAGCAAATATGCGCATTTACTCTAGAAACTCTGCCACCTGCACTCAAATGCGTCGCTTGAAAAGAGGTATTTTTTTTTAAAGCAGCTCTTAAGGAAGAAAAATGCAATCGGTGCTCTTTATGATATTCTGCAGAATACATATGCACCTCTGCTGATTCTTCCAATGTAAAATCTAATAAGGGCAAGCTTAAATAGGCATCGCTCTTGTAGTCCAAATAAGAAAAGATCCATTTTGTTTGCGTATGCGCTCCTGCTACGATTTGCATACGAGGCGCAGTAAAAGAAGCCTTTTCTGTTACAACTTGCAAACATTGAATAGGTGTGTTTACTACAATTTTTGGAGGAATGTAAACAAATAAACCATTGGAGTGAAGGGCTAGATTTAAAGCAGCGAAAGGATCTTGTTCCCTTTGCATTTGTTGCTGAAGGTGATTTTGTAAAAAGGCTTTATGAGAGTGCATGGCCCCTGATAAAGACAAAACTTTGATTTGAAGAGGCAATGCTGAAAAATTGCTCAAGCTCGGATAAAAACAACCATCAACAAATAGGAAATAGCTATGTTTACTTTCTGGAAGAACCTCTGATTCAAAGTGCTTTTTATCCACTTCAGGGATATCGCATATCTGATCGATTGTTAAAGCATGCAACTCATGTAAAGAAACATATTTAAATGCATCTTGAGCACGGTTCGGTAGCCCTAGTTCTTGAAATTTTTTCCACGCTAGTTGACGTAAAGAGCAGAGAGCGTCTGCTTCTTTAAGCTTTTCAAATTGTGCTTCTAAATGCGATAGAAGCAAAGACTGCTTTTGTTTAATTAAGCCAGTCATACCCCTTTCTCTCCAGTTCTAGTGCAAGCGCAGCTGAGCCTGATTTCACAACTACCCCGTCCAAAACAACATGAACAAAATGAGGTTTAATATAATCGAGCAAGCGTTGGTAATGGGTTATTAAGAGTAAACTTGCATCTGGTTTTAAAGCACTTTGAACACCTTTGGCAACCACTTTCATAGCATCAATATCCAATCCAGAATCGGTTTCATCAAGAATAGCAAGTTTTGGTTCTAAAATAGCCATCTGCAGGATCTCATTTTTCTTCTTTTCTCCACCTGAAAATCCTTCGTTAATACTACGAGATGTAAATTCGCTTTTCACTTCTACGAGCTGCATTTTTTCTTTCATAATTTCATTAAAAGCCTCTTCAGATATAGATTCTAAGAGTTGTGCTTTGCGTTTTGCATTATAAGCCGCGTGAAGGAATTGAAAATTAGAAATTCCTGTAATCTCTACAGGATATTGGAACCCTAAAAATATTCCCAAATGAGCTCTTTCATGAGCGCTTAATTCTAATAAACTCTTCCCTTCAAAAATAAGATCGCCTGCAGTTATCTCATAAGAGAGATCTCCTGCTAAAATCTTTGCTAAAGTAGACTTTCCAGCGCCATTTGGGCCCATAACCGCATGAATCTCTCCAGGGTTTATCTGTAAATTTAATCCCTTTAAGATGGCTTTTCCTGCAACGGTTGCTTGTAATTGTTTAATTTCTAACATACTATCCGACAGAATTCTCTAATTTCAAAGTTAATAATTTTTGTGCCTCAACAGCAAACTCCAGAGGTAATTCTTGAATGACTTTCTTACAAAATCCATTAACGATTAAGTTAATTGCATCTTCTCGAGAAATTCCCCTGGTTTCTAAATAAAACAGTTGCTCCTCATTCATTTTCGAAGTAGAAGCCTCGTGTTCTAATTGGGCTGTTTCATTAGCTATTTCTATATAAGGGAAGGTATTAGCAGAGCATTGGTTGCCAATTAACATGGAATCACACTGCGTATAATTACGCGCTCCTTCTGCACGAGGAGCAATTTTCACAAGCCCACGGTAGGTATTATGAGATTTATCCGCTGAAATCCCCTTAGATATGATTGTAGATCGTGTGTTTTTACCTAGATGAATCATTTTTGTACCGGTATCTGCTTGCATCATGCCATTGGTCAGAGCCACTGAATAAAATTCTCCTACTGAGTTATCTCCTTGTAGAATACAGCCTGGATATTTCCATGTGATTGCAGCTCCGGTCTCTACCTGAGTCCAACAAATTTTTGAATGAATCCCTTGACATCGCCCTCTTTTGGTAACAAAGTTATAAATTCCCCCAAGCCCTGTCTTAGGATCGCCTGAGTACCAATTTTGTACTGTAGAGTATTTAATTTCCGCATGATCCATGGCAACTAACTCAACGACTGCTGCATGTAATTGATTTTTATGAAAAGCAGGGGCTGTACATCCCTCTAAGTAACTCACATAAGAGCTTTCTTCAGCAAGAATCAATGTTCTTTCAAATTGCCCACTTTCTCGGTCATTTATTCGAAAATAGGTAGATAGTTCTATAGGGGAACGCACTCCTTTAGGAACATAGACAAAAGAGCCGTCTGAAAACACAGCTGAATTAAGCGCTGCAAAAAAGTTATCTCCAATTGGAACAACACTTCCCAGGTACTTTTCTATCAACTCTGGATACAGTTTTATTGCTTCTGCAATCGAACATAAGATCACACCAGATTCTGCCAAAGCTTTATGAAAAGTAGTCCCCAGAGAAACAGAATCAAAAACAACGTCTACAGCTACATTAGCTAGTCTTTTTTGCTCATCTAAAGGAATTCCTAATTTTGCAAATGTTTTTAAAATTTCAGGGTCTACTTCATCTAAACTATTTAAAGATTGCTTTTTTTTAGGAGCAGAATAGTAAGAAATATCTTGATAATCAATCGGTGTATAACGAATATTTCCCCATTTTGGCTCTTTCATTTGCTTCCATTTGGCAAATGCCTGCAAGCGAAATTCCAGTAAAAAAGCGGGCTCTTCTTTTTTTGCTGAAATAGCGCGAACCGTATCCTCTGATAGCCCTTTTGGAAAACTTTCTGTTTCAATAGAGGTCGTAAAGCCAAATTTATATTCCAAGCGTTCTTCTATAAGTTGCTGGGTTGACATATATTCCCTATAAAATTCCTTCTATACTATCTGAACGCTATAGATTTTCTCAATCAAAAGCCTCAAAATTTCTATTTTTAAGATATTTACTTTTATTAAAAACAAAAACACACCTATTTAATAGGCAATAACATACGTGTATAAAATCAGATTAAAATTCAAATGATTTTATTTTTTCAAATAAAATTGGAGTGATGAGTTTCTGATTTTTTAAGATTTGATTAGACTAGCTTATATTAGCAACATTGTATATTTATCTACCCAAAGAATTGTTCTTAATGTCATCGACCAAGAAAAAATCGCCTAAGATTTAAAATAAATTTTATTGAAGCAAAAAGAATGCTTTTATAAAATCCTCTTTTTTCATTTAAGGAGATTGTATGCATATATATGGATTAAGTATGTTAATGCCACGCTCTATTCTTTCAACAGAGCAATTCCAAATCTCAAACGTTGTAAAAAACGCAGCAAAAAATCTAAATAAACTCGCTATTCCTATTATTGCTTTAGCTGGGTTAACAAGTATGAGCGCTGTGGAAGGAGGGCCTATCACTTATGCTGGTTGCGTACTGGGATGCGAACTTTTAGCGACTTCTGCGACCGGTGGAATTGGCTCAGTACCAGCTCTTCAAGCATGTATTTACTCGTGTTTACCTATTTTCGCAGCTCCATGGTGCCCATGATAAGAAAACAAACGATAGTTCTTTATTACTTGTTTTCTATATAACACAAGGAAATACATGACTAATGCATCTAATCAAAAAAATAAAAACACAAAAGTAAAAGACATTTTAACTCTAATCCGACTTACAGCTATGCAACCCGAGCAACTAAAACTGATACTGCCTATGTCTATCATTCAAGCTATTAGCTTTTCTGGGAAAAATGTAAGCATTGAAGAAGTAAGCTCCATTGTTAGAGAAAAAATTTTGCAAGATTCTTTCATGGAAAAATTTGTTTGTGGATTTGATAAAATATTTTCTCATAAAGAAGTAAAACTACTTATCAATTTTTATCAATCAGAAGCCATGAAGAAGTTTTTTAACAATAATCAGAGTCTTTTTAACCCCATCTACGATGCGTATCGTCATTTGATCGGTGAAGTTTTAGAAGCAATGTAAAACTTTACTAAGTAAAGAAGATTTAGTTTCCATCGCAATCAAATTCGCCCTGTATCTCATATAAATCTCTATCCATTCTGTTCATGATGTTTGTTACATTTCCTAGCAATTTCTCTGGTATGCTTTTTAAAAAATTGGGAATGAGCAATAGCAGGTTCTTCGCTTGCATATACAAGATCACATACCTTACCCATTAAGTGATAACAAGCTTGCTTGCTAATCGTTCCGCTCTGGCTTGCTTTGTGTGCACCTGATTTGTAGAAATCCTCCTCATACATACTTTTCTTGATCAACAGAAAGAGCAAAGTCATATAATGAAACGTTACGTTCCTGATTCTTTTCCTGCCAACTTTCTTCCAAAAATTGCTCTGCCAGACAATCACAATCTACATTTTCTTGAGCCTTGAGATACATAATATAGATTGTAGCTGCTGTACAATAAACAGAAATGACTGTATCCCGATAACCGTGCTGAGAAGTTGTGCCATTCTTCCAAGCATCCATCAAATTAGAAGGAATTTTAACAACACTATGGAACGGCCCTCAACATACCATTTTCAAGATATGTGCACCAATTACGCTAATTGGGCCTATCATCTGAATAAAATAAAATCTCATACGAAGCTTCCTTATCTGTTGCTCTTACTACACCGCTCATTACATCCTCTCTTAAATTTTTTTACAAAGAAAACTGCGCTGCATGAATTTTATGTCTTCCTCTTTCTTTGTAATATTTATTAACTCTCTTTGTGCTTCTCCTGAGGTCTTTAATTTGGATATAATTTCCAACATCTCTTTACTTGCCTTACACACTCTATTTATTAAAGGATAACAAATCTGCATACCGATCGCCTCGCTTAGGCTCGATTTATGCGCCTCTGATTCGTGATATTTTTTTTCGCACTTTTCTAGACCTATAGACAGATGAGCGCTATAATTTTTTGAGAGTCTTTGCTCTTCTTCTAATAGAAGCTGATCTAAAAGAGTATCGTTACCTTTGAGCTCTACAAGGCAATCAATAGAAGTAGGAATACTCTGAGATTCAAGATATATAATATATACTGTAGCAGCTACACAATAAATAGCAGTAGCTGTTCGTATGACCTTCTGAGAGATAGTGCTATCATTCCAGGCATTAATCAAACTAGTGGAAATTGTATTGATACTATGCACAGTTCTCAACACACCACTTGAAATGGTTGCGCATAAACCATTGTTTTGATTAGAGCCGTTATTTGTTGCATTGCTATCCATGCACATTAGCTCTATGGACATAAATTCTCCTTTTTTAAGAAATGCCTCTGACAAAAAAAAGAATAGTTTACTATTAAAATTAAAAAAAGAATTTTATTCTTAAGTAGAAGAGCTATTTTAAATAGCTTATTTGCAAAGTTTTTTTCGACTGCAATCAATCTGCGGGTTTTCTATCCAAGAAGAAAAAGGAGTGATTAGATCAGCCAAAAAAGTGGTTTCTAGCCAAAATGTAAAAAACATCTCTCCATACCTTTTAGCTCCTAATAAAGCTGCATTTGCATAAGGAGGATACGGGTTAATTTTAGGATGAGAATAAGAAGACTCAGAAGGCGCAATAAATACGTAAGCGAGCCAAAAATTTGGTTGAGAAATTGTACAATTTAACCCTTGTTCCCAATCACTTACAATAACCGGTTTTAAATAATATCCCTTTTCTCTTTGAACAAGTTTTGTTAAATCATCATGTGTCACCCACATTAATATTCCATTTACTATGTCAGAAAATTTGGCTTGAAATACATTTAACATCGCTACATCGCTTTTGCGTGCTAATTTTTTTGATAAGGATGCTTTATAGTTAAATGCGCGTTGAAATCCGTAAGCCACTACCAGACGATAGGTGTCAACAGTTGTTTGAGGAATTGTTTTGAGAGCGGATTCAGGGTATAATAAGCTTCCATAAGCAAAAATGGGAATACGCTGTTTAGGAAAAAGCTTAAATACTTCTTCTGCTGATACAGGAAAAGGGAAAGAGGGATATTGCTTGAGATCTTTCTCTAGTTCTTGCGCATGTTCAACAAGCAAGGCATGCCTACTAGCTCCCCATGGAGGGGTTGTTGCTCTTAAATCGGTTAGCAAAAAAAGGAACAATAAAAAGATTCTCATTCAGCATTGTATTTTTTAGATATATCGAAAACTACTCAATGCAAAAAAACATGTCAAGAAGGTAGCACCTCTAAATACTTTTCCGCTTTAGCAAGATGTTCGGGAAGATCGATCCCTAAAGAGCTCTCTAGGGTTTCACTTACACAAATGCGTAGATTATAAAACAAAAAGCGCAACTGTTCTAATTTCTCTGCTTCTTCAATTCCACAAGAATCTAATTGGGAGATCTTCTCTAAAGCTTTTTGAGAAAAAGCGTAAAGCCCAATATGTTGATAATACAATTGCAATGGATTTTGATCGCGATAATAAGGGATTGCATGGCGAGAAAAATACAACGCATGTCCTTCATGATTGCAGATAACTTTTATAACATGAGGCGATAAAATATCAGAAAGATTTACCATTTTTTTCTTCAGCGTCCATATATCGCCATTATAGGGCGACTGCAAAAGATCCTTGATCATTTGCTCATTGACAAATGGTTCATCTGCTTGCCAATTGACCCATATATCTGCTTGCATAGAGCCTTTCTGCATAACTTCGATTAATCGATCCGTTCCTGTTAGGCACTCTTGAGATGTCATAATACAATTAGCACCAAAGGATTGGACAACTTCTCTCGTCTCTTCCGCATCTACAGCAATCACTACTTGATCAAAATAAGAGATAGAGCACGCTTTTTCCCATACCCATTGAATCAAAGGTTTGTCATGTAATAGTGCCAAGATTTTTTTAGGAAAACGTGTTGAGTGTAATCTAGCGGGTATTACGCAAATAATTTTTAACATTCTAACCTTTTTGGGTGCTCTAAATACCAACGGATAGTCTCTCTTAAAGAAGATGCAAAACCATACATAGGCTTCCAGCCAAGATTTTTCTTAATCTTAGTAGCATCAATAGAATAACGCAAATCATGTCCTGGTCTATCAGCTACTTTTTTAATAAGAAGCTTCAAGTGATTAGGATCTTTGTTTTCTAAGGCAGAAAAAGTATCAATGATACAATGAAGTACATCGATATTTGTTTTCTCACATCCTCCACCTATGGCATAAGACTCTCCTGTAACTCCTTGTTCTAGAATTGTCCAAATAGCCTTAACGTGATCTTCAACAAACAGCCAATCGCGAATGTTCATTCCTTCTCCGTATATAGGCAGAAAGGATTCATGCAAACATCCTGCAATCATTCTTGGAATAAACTTCTCTGGGTGCTGATAGGGCCCATAATTATTAGAGCAATGAGAAATAGTGATGGAGAGTTTATATGTATTGGCATATGCGCGCACAAAGTGATCTGCTGCTGCTTTGGAAGCTGCATAAGGAGAGTTGGGTTTATAAAGAGATGTCTCCTTAAAAGAGCTCTCTTGATGGGTTAAAGATCCATATACTTCATCGGTGGATACATGATGAAAGTGAATTTCAGGAGATAAGCGCACAAGATCTAGCAGTGCAAGAGTTCCCCCTACATTGGTTTCTAAAAACTCTCTTGGCCCTAAGATGCTTTTATCAACATGGCTTTCTGCAGCAAAATGCACAATTGCTTCAATCTGATGTTCTTCTAAAAGCTTTGCTACTGTTCCTTGATCACAAATATCTGCTTGTACAAACACATGACGCGTATCACTTTGTATGAGCTCTAGATTATGCATATTGCCGGCATAGGTCAGTGCATCAAGATTTACCATCTTTTCAACCCCATAAACCTTGTTTAATCCATAACGAATAAAACAAGAGCCAATAAAGCCGGCTCCTCCAGTAACTAACAAAGATTTAAATCGAGATCGCATCTATAAAAAATTCTCCTAATGCCTCTTTCCAATGTCTGGGAGAGCTATTTAGTTTTTGAGAAACCTTCTGTGTTCCTAATACATTACACCTTGGGCGTTTTGCCATTTTTACATAATTAGCAGCTGAAATAGGAATAACTCTCTTACAAAAGATTCGATCTTGCAGCTTCTCAAAGAGCTCTTTTGCAATATCAAAACGAGAACAAATCCCTTGATTCACAAAATGATAAATTCCTCTCTCTTGTATAAGGTCTAAAACAACAGAAGCTAAATCGTAACAATAGGTAAGACATCCCCATTGGTCTTGGATTACATGAACCTCTTCTTGATTTTGTAATAGAGGTAATAAAGAACTGATAAAATTTTTCCCTCCTGCACCAAAAACCCAAGAAGTACGAAGAACACATGCATTAGGGTGCATGTCTAACACGAGATTTTCTCCTTCTAGCTTACTTGCACCATACACATTTAGAGGACAAGGTGTATCTTCTTCGCAGTAGGGAATTTGCTGGTCTCCTGAAAATACATAATCTGTGGAAATATGCATGAAGTGCGCATCCATGAGTTTTGCTACTTTTGCCACAAAAGAGGCCCCTGTTGCGTTTACCAAAAAAGCTATCTCTGGATTTTTTTCTGCTTGATCTACATTGGTATAAGCAGCGCAATTAATGATATGTGTGGGTTGTACTAATCTAGCCCTTTGTAGTAACTGCTCATAATCTGTGATATCAGCCAAAGCTCTATCATCAGCAATACATTGTACATTCCTTTGCATGCACATTTTTGCACATACATTAGCCAACATCCCTTGGCCACCTAGGATCCAAATTTTCATATTATTTGCCGTAAAAATGGTTGATTACGATCTCTTTCAGATAAGATAACTGAAGAAAGAGGCCATGTAATTCCTATATCAGGATCGTCATAACGAAATCCCTTTTCTTCTAATGGATCAAAAGAACTACTCACTTTATAACAAACATGAGCGGTTTCACTGATTACACAAAACCCATGTGCATACCCTGTGGGAATAAATAACTGTTCCCCTTTTTCCGCGTCCAAATAAACTCCTAGCCATTTGCCAAAAGTAGAACGTGTTGGACAAATATCCACCACTACATCAAAAATCACTCCTTGCATTACCCAAATCAGCTTTGCTTGACCTGGTAATCTTTGAAAGTGCATTCCTCTTAAGGTCCCACGCTGCGAAAAAGAATGATTGTCCTGGACAAATTCATCATGAATTCCTTTTTCTCTATAGCGTTGCTTATGAAATGTTTCTGAGAAAAAACCTCTTTGATCAAAAAATCTCTGTGGCTTAATTAAGCTGATACCCGGTAAACTTAAAGTTTCTATTTTCATATTGGAGTAGTGTATGTATAAAGCAATACTATCATTTTTATCTTAAATTAACCCAACTTTTTTCAAATGCTTATACAAAATAATAAGGAGTTAAGCTACGAGAACATGAACATTTTTAAAAGTTATTTAATACGATTTGTTGTTTTGTGTTCTCCCTTGATTGGGTTTGCAAGCTCTCCTGATATGCCTCATATCACTCCTAATGAGCCTTGGTTTACAGGACCTTTACTTACACCAACTGCAAATGTTGTTTCTAAAGGCCACTACGATATACAATCCTATGTGTTCTTTACAAATATCTACGGACAATACAATGCCCATTGGAAAAACCATTCTATGCCCCATGTATTTGTTGGTTCCTTTGTATTAGATGTTCAATTTGGATTGTCAAAAATTTGTGATTTCCAGTTCAATCCTTTAGTATTGTATAAACATCAAAAAGATATTCATACATGGGCATTTGGAGATCTTCCCATATCCCTTGGTTTTCAATTATACAAAGCTGCGCCTGCTGGACTTGCCATTAAACTAAGATTTCTCGCCACCTTACCTACAGGAAAATATCAACATTTGAGCCTGGATAAACAGGGTTTAGACGCAGGGGGATTAGGAGGTTATTTTCCAGGCATTGCTTTAGTTTTTGGACGAACATTTCAAATGGGATGCTCTTACTTTCTAGCAACTCGTCTTAGCTTAAGCTATTACCTTCCCACTCCAGTTCATGTAAAAGGATTAAATTCCTATGGAGGAGGGCCTCATACAAGAGGTAAAGTATTTCCCGGGCAATTTTTTATTGCTCTATTGGGGCTAGAATGGTCTTTTACCCAACGCTTTGTTTTAGCTTGTGACTTAGAGTATATACATACTAATAAAACACGTTTTACAGGAGACAGAGGTCATTTGAATGGCATTCCTCATTTAATAGGCGCTGCTTCAAAAGAGCAAATAAGCATCGCACCTGCGCTTGAGTATAATTTCAATCAAAACGTGGGAATTATTGCTGGTTGCTGGTTTACTATAGCAGGCCGCAATATACCTGCTTTTGCAAGTGGTGTTATTTCTCTTAACATTTACAAATAAATTTTATGCTTTTAAGATTGATTCTTCTTCTGTCTTCTGTAATGAGTTGTAATGGGAAAATACATACCCCCCATGCCTCCTATCTTAGTCTCTCTAAAAAAGAAGCGCATACCATTGGTCAAAAAATTTGGCAAAATGAATGTGGGGCAACTACCCATAGATTGCTAAACTGGAATCTGGGTGAAAATTTTCTCTCTTTAGGAATTGGACATTTTATTTGGTATCCAAAAGACAGGCAAAAGCAATTTGCAGATACATTTCCTGACTTCCTTCTATTTTTACAAAAACATCGCGTCTCCATTCCTGCTTGGCTTGAGAAAGAAAAAGATTGCCCCTGGCATTCTAAGCAAGAATTTGATCAAACCCAAGATCCACGTAAACAAAACTTAAAAAAACTGCTCACTCAAACCATTGAATTGCAGATGCTCTTTATTGTGCAGCGCTCGCAAAAGGCGATTGCAAATATTCTCTTATCTCTTCCCCTTAAAGAAAAAAAATCCTTTGTCGAAAAAATACATCTGCTTGCTCAAACTTCTCATGGGAAATACGCCATCATAGATTATATTAATTTCAAAGGGGAAGGAACTACTCTCAAAGAGCAATATGCAAATCAAGGATGGGGGCTAAAGCAAGTGATACAAAATATGCCAAATCAATCAACTAATCCCGTTCAAGATTTTGTGAAAGCAGCTAATTTGCTACTGGAAAACCGGGTGGCTAATGCACCTAGAGATGAAACGCGTTGGCTACCTGGCTGGAAAAATCGCCTATCGACTTATTTAAAGTCTTGAGTTTCCTCATGAGCTAAAAATCTCTCGATACTGATTTTTGTTACTTGCTCTATTCCTGTATGTTCAGCGATTTTCTTTCCTTGACTGTTTAAAATAATTAAAGTAGGTAAACTAGCTATCTCAAACTTTTTACATAAGTCCTCTGTTTCTGGATTACTTGCATTGACCTTAATAAAAATAATTTGTTTACCAAATTGATACGCCCAATGTTCATACAAGGGTTTGAACCGCTCGCAAGGAGGACAAGAATCTTGATAAAAGTCGATAAAGACGATTTTTTGACTTCCTAAAAGTGCCTCTAATTGCTTTAAAGAAGAAACCTCCAAAGGAGTGTTCCCTTGAATTTTAGGCTTATTTGCAGAGTAAATTGGCAAAGAGCAAACCATAAATAAGCCCCTTAAAATCACTAAAATAATTTTTTTCATTTACCTGTCCTTTTTTAATTTGTTTTGCAAAAGCTCACAAGGCCTGCAGGGCTTATTGATTTCTTTTTGTAATTGCATGGCTGCTTTAGCGCCATCTGCTGCTGCGCAAATTGCTTGCTTAAATTCGGGATCTGCCACCTCTCCTGCAGCATACACCCCCTTAACGGAGGTTTTTTGGTGCTGCTTTAATCGGATATATCCTGAATCTAGCTCTAATTGATTGGTAAATAACTTTGTATTTGGCACAGACCCAATAGCTAAAAATAAAGCATCTACTGGTAGATGATAACTTTTTTTGTGTTTTTGATTAGATAAAATAAGATGGCTTACTCTACCTTTTTCTCCTTTTATCTCTTTTACTTCCATTTGATAGAGAACTTCTATATTGGGTAAAGAGGTTACTTGCTTTTCTCTTTGTTTTTCTACCGTGCGAAAGGCTCTTCCGCGCACTATAATATAAACTTTTTTAGCAAGATTTGCAAGATACTGCGCTTCTGTTAAAGCTCCGTCTCCTCCTCCTGCTACTGCTACGATTTTGTCCTTGTAAAATCCTCCATCACATACTGCGCAGCTATATACCCCCTTAGACCAATAACTTTGTTCCCCAGGAATATGCAATTTCTTAGGAGTTGCTCCTAAAGCAACAACTACAATAGGCGTGTAGTATATTACTTCTTCCTGAGTAATTAAAGAACGAGTTGTTATTTGATGTGCTTTTTGAGAAAGATCCTGAGAGAGCACTACAGCAATTACTTCCTCTCTAAGTAGCTCAGCTCCATTTAGACGCGCCTGATTTTCAAGATCTTTACCTAGTTCAATTCCTGAAATGACATCTCTTCCTGGCCAATTTTCCACTCTAGGGGATTGCGTAATCATGCCCCCTATGCTATCTCCTGTAATAACAACTGGTTTAATGCCAGCACGCCCGCAATAAATAGCAGCTGTTAAACCAGCAGGGCCTCCTCCCAAAATTAAAACCGGTACATCTTTTGTTTCAGCAGTATAAATAAAAGTAGAAAATACAATGAGAATTAGAACTAATGTTTTTTTCATTTATACCTCTCTTTAGTTTATATGTAATTTTTTTGAGAATAAAAATAAAGGTTTTAAAGAAATTAAATTGATATAAAATATTTTAATAGCTGTATGAAAAACCTATGCATTGATTCCAATAGAAAAAAATTTGCACCAGAATATTAAAGATACCATTAAATTGAGAGTTTTAATTAATTTTTTTTGTTTTTAAAACAAATAGGTAAAAAAATGCACACCTCTACAACTGTCGAATGCTCCTTCAGAGGTAAAACCTCAGCTAAACATCTCAAAGCCATAGAAATATTAACAAAAGCTAAAGAAAAAAATCCGGAGTAGAGATACCCGCGTAACAAAGAATTCTATGCCAAGATTATTCCTCTATGCGGTATGATCTTGTAAGAATAAAAAAAAACTTCCTTTTTAGTAAAAAATTTTTTATCTAAAAAAATACATGCTATCTAAAAAAAACAGGCTCAACTTGAACATGCGTAAAAAGAAAACTAACTGGATTTTTTATCTAGTGGCTTTCCTGCTTGTATTATGGCCTTTAAGTCAAAAAATATACTTAAGCCATTATTTTACTAAGGTTATCCTTCATCCTCAAAAAACGGGGATTACCACCTTGCATTTTTACGATGTAGAACGTAAGCGCCCTGTTGTTACAGAAATATGGTATCCTATTGATCCAGAAACACCCTCTATTAACCCTTTAGGTATGTGGGTTCGTTGTGGAGAAGCAAGAGATGCTGTGTTAAGCAATCAAAAAGGAACCTACCCTTTGGTTGTTCTTTCTCATGGTCATGGTGGAGATCGTTTTAACATTGCATGGCTTGCTGAAGTATTAGCTGCTAATGGGTATATTGTAGCCTCTATGGATCACTATGGCAATACTTGGAATAATAAAATTCCAGAATTCTATGTTAGAACTTGGGAGAGACCTAAAGATGTCTCTTTTGTCATTGATCAAATTTTACATAACAGCTTATTCCAAGATCGCATCGACCAAAACCGCATTGGATTTAGTGGATATTCATTAGGTGCAACTACAGGTTTATGGATAGCTGGTGCTTGTGTAAAGGAAATTGAGCAAAGCGCATTTCAACAAATCTGCAACCAACAATTAGGAGAAACCATTTCTCTAGAGAAGTTAAAAGAAACGGATTTTAAGCAAGTATTCCAATCTTTTCATGATCAACGCATCTCTGCTTTTTTCGTAATGGCTCCTGCTTTAGGATGGATGTTTACAGAGCAAAGTTTAAAAAATATTCAACCCCCATTCTATATTGTAGCATCAGAGCAAGATGCCATTGCGCCTACAGAACAGAATGCAAAATGGTTTGCCAAAATAATGAATCGCGTATCGCTTAAAATTCTCAAAGGAAATGCCAATCACTATACTTTTCTCAACCGAGCTACCAGTGTTGGCAGACGATTTTTACCTCCTAGACTCTATGAAGACCCTCAAGGAGTAGATCGCAAAAAGATCCAAGAAACCCTTGCTAAAGAAGCTGTTTTATTTTTTAATCAAATGCCTTCTCAGTGAAACCAATAATTGTCCCATTTCTTCCTGTTATTTGATCTCGGCGATAGGAGTAAAAATCTTCTGCATTGCAATATGTACACATGCATGCAATCTCAATGTGAGAAGGCAATACTCCTGCTTCCTCTAATTGATCTTTAGCAATGGCCCATAAATCAAAATGAAACGGCGTTACTTGATATTTCCAAAAGTCAGGTGGAAATTCCCTCTTGTATTCTTTAAACTCTGCGTGCTTTGGTCCAAGACTTGGTGAAATACAAACAAGTAAATCAGCAGGATTAGAACCAAAGGCTTTATGCATAGATCTTACTGTTTCACGATACGCATTACCCACATTTCCTCTCCAACCCGCATGTGTATTTGCTATCGCTTTTCGTAAAGGATCATAAAAAATTGCAGCTTGACAATCTGCATGAGTAATTAATAACCCGATCTCAGGCAAATCAGTTAGTAAAATATCACAATTTCCTACATCTTGCTTAAGCCTTTGTATCCATTTAGCATGAACCCCATGCACTTGGTTACCTGTCACTATTTCCTTAAAATTACACAGCTTTTGTATTTGTTTACGATGATAAATTACATGTTCTGCAAGAAGATTACCCGGATTGGCTCCCAAATTAAACGATGCATAAGGCCCCTGGCTGATTCCTCCCTGTCTTAAAAAAACTCCCGCTTTTAGATGAGGGATCCCCTGTAAAAGTTCAAATTCTAGCCATTCGATCTCACCTGATTTTTTACGCAACATATAAATCCTCCAAAACCAGTTGATTCTACCAAACTTTGCTTTTAACAAGAGTTTCATTTTTTCAAAAAACAAAATGATATTGCAACACGCCATAATTGCACCTCCTCCCATCTGGAAAAGATCTACTGGTTGTTGTTTCATCTGCACTGGCAAACCCTGCTAGCTGCAAGGTTCTATTCCAATCTTGCTTGATATTGACACAAAAACAACTGTAAGCATGTTGCATAACATAAATAGGGCAGCTTAGTCTATAAATTTACTTTCGGAATACAAGAGAGATGAA
Organism: Chlamydiota bacterium; assembly: GCA_003176115.1. Classification (GTDB taxonomy): domain Bacteria; phylum Chlamydiota; class Chlamydiia; order Chlamydiales; family Rhabdochlamydiaceae; genus Rhabdochlamydia. Next base: position 20,046 of record PSRO01000065.1, read on the forward strand.
ATTAGATAATCAGGCAATTAGCATAAAAGTCTGCGCGCTATGCGCCTTAAAAAAGTTCAACGCTGCATAGAAAATACGAAAGGCTAAAAATAATAAAGAAAACACTGATTACCCTCCTCCAAGAGGAAAAAGGGATTAGCTTTTTGAAGTCAAAAGCTGAATGCCCAAGCACAGAAAAATGGACGATAGGAACATCCTAAATAAAAGAACACAGCCCATCCCTGGAATACTAAGTAAAAAATCGTGTAATTTACCCCCTTCAATTAACCTTGATCAGCAAAGATTGAGCACAACGTATAACACAGCAATTTAGCAAGATCGTTGGGCATTACAATGCTTATTGCAATTGTCTATGCATTCAGTATAACGGACAGCTTGCGCTTCACTAATCATTGCAGTTGCACCAAGAGCAATAACAGGAACAGCAATCTTTGTTAGGTTTTAACTGCCTGCTGTGACGATGCAACAATTTTTGGAACATAAGCTGATATATTTGAAGCATAATTTGATATAGTGCCCAAACTCATCTCAGAACTCCTTTTTATAGTTGATTTCTGCGGTGTACAATCAGCAGGCGTAATACAGAATAATATATAAACCAGCAAATATATTTACTATTGTTCTTAACGCGCACAAATTTGACCACTTCAAATCAGAAAACAACCAAATTATTTTGCGATTCTGTAACTCAAGCTTATGAGAAGTTACGCAGTTGAATAAATTCCAAAAAGCTTTAATCTATTTAGCATGAATCCACCTAAGTGCAAAGAAGAAGATTGTACTGATTTTTTAATCGCGACGCAGAAAGCCTATAGCTGTACAGAAGTAGCACGAGTACAGCCTAATAAAAAGGTTTCGGTTTCATCTAATCACTAGAATTTATAACCTGGAGCTAATGGATTTTGAAAAGAACTCTTCATAGGAGCTCAAGGTTATGCAAATTAGTTCTTTTAATTATGGGATATTTATAGAGAACCCACTTTTCACCTTATGCTTTTTTACTCTAGGCATAAGTTTAATGAGTTTATGGATTTGTAAGAAATGGCTTTGGGCGATTTTTTTATTCATTGCCTATTTTTTGGCTTTATACACACATATAGCAACAACTGCATCTTTAATTCCTATTATTTTATTAGGTATTTGCCAATATGCTTTGAAAAAAACCACTAACCCTGCAATGCGTTTTTTACTGTTTGGTACTGCTATTTTTATTTCTACTTCTTTATTTATGCATTTCTTGCCAGGCTTTGCTAATTGGAAAGTTGTTTCCGATCTAATCATTAGCAAAAATTCTTATCCATTAACCTTATGGCTAAATTTTGATAAGCCCTTTATTGGCCTTTTTGTACTCGCTTATCTACTACCTTTAATCGAATCTAAAGAAAAACTTTGGGAATTGACAAAAAAAGTTGCACCGGTATTAGTGCTTATGATTTTTAGTTTAGCAGCTGTTTCTTATTATTTAAAAGCTATTACCTTTGACCCTAAAGTACCAGCTGTTTTCTTGATTTGGGCTATTCAGAACTTGATTTTTGTCTCCATTCCAGAAGAAGCCTTTTTTCGTGGGTTTTTCCAACAAGAATTAGATCAAGCATTTGGGTTAAAACCATTGGGCATCGGCTGTAGTATTATCATTACTTCTATTTTATTTGCTCTGCTGCACATTGGATGGTCGCCTAACTTCTCTGCGATAGCGTTTACTTTTTGCGTAAGTCTTTTCTATGGGGTGATTTACCGTTGGACTCAAGCCATTGAAGCTAGTATTTTCTGTCATTTTGGCTTCAATACAGTGCATTTCCTATTCTTCAGCTATCCTTTTGCAATACAGCCTGGATTTTAAACCAGGCTATTTTGGATTTATTTATGCAACTCGTCTATTGCACAATCTTCAATACTCATTGGCTCCATCAAATGCTGAACAGCTTTATCAGGATCTAGTCCATTCTTTACTGCAGTAATGATAGAGTCTCTCTGTTCTTTTTCTAGATGAATAAATACCTTGCGGTTTTCATCGCTTAATTTTGCAACAAACACTTTTTCATCAATAGACAACTCCGGCACTTGCATTGCTTCTTTCACAAGAGGTATCTCTGCACATAAAGGAGAGTAGATTGCTATTACGCTAACTGCTAAAAGAAATAACATTTGTTTTTTCATAATAATCCTTTTATTTTATTCCTTATTATTCTTCTTCGGAAACGGGTATGGAATCAAAGTCATCCTCACCTGTTTCTAGATTATGGATCAAACTTCTTTGCTCTTGCTTTTCCTGTTTTTTCAATCGATCTGCTTTACGCTCTTCTTGCGTGGCAATCCTTTGCTTTTCTGCTCTTGCAGCTTCATATTTTCTTTGACTTTCTTCTTCTTGTTTTTTTGCTAATTCTCGTATATGGATACTTTGGCCTTTAGCATCTAGTCTTGCAATAAGCATCTCTTGCGGAGAAGCAGCTTCAAGCAAAGTATAAGATGTCATTAAACTAGCTATTAAAATAAAAAATTTTTGCTTTTTCACAACAATCCTCATTTTCTGTTTTATTAATTCTTATCTTTAAATAAATGAAACCTATAGATTCGGTTATTTTTTGTCTATTATGAATTAGCTATAGAGGAATATTACATCCCTGTTTTATGCTGCAAAAAACGAGGCTTTCTGTAGCTTATGAATTATCGCTTCAAACCCACTTTGTGTAGAAGCTTATGCCTCTTATGGTGCAGTCATTTAATCCTTGATTTCTTTACAGGCATTTGGCCTATCTATAAAACCTTATTCCATATTGATTTGGCTAAAGCTGGTATTCTTGCAGGCATAAGTGGGTTTATAGGGGAATCTTTGCAACTGGGTTTTGGATATATATCCGATCGAGGACACCGCAAGGTAATTATGATGTTAGGTCTTGGGCTTGCTTCATCTATTCTATGGATGACATTTACCAACCATCTATTTTTTTCTTTTTGCCTACTTCTTTTGATGATGCTAGGCTCTTCTTCCTTTCATCCTGCTGCAGTTGGTTTTGCAAGCAAATTATCAGAACACCATAAAAGTCGTTATATTCTTTTATTCTCTTCTTCAGGAGCAATTGGCCTTGCTATTTCTCAACTCACTTTTACAAAAGCGATTGCATTTTTTAATGGCCATGCCTTGATTTTTTATATTCCTGTTCTGACTTTATTGATCCTCTTGCTCTTTTATCCTTTAGATGCAAAAACAGAAACGACTCCTTTTTCTGTTAAACAAGCTCTTCAGCTCTTTTTACAACATAAGCGGCTATTACTGCCTTTATATTTGATCCAAATTGCCAATGTAACACTATCAGCAGCTTTCATCTTTTTACTTCCTGACCTTATGCAAACAAAAGAATGTCACATTTGGCTCTGTCAAGGAGGCGCGCATCTTTGTTTTATCTTAGGGGGAGCTGTTTGTATGATTATTACGGGGTATTTGTGTGATAGATATAATTGCAAATATGTACTTCTAACCGTAATTATAAGCGCATTGTTTTTATTTTATAGTTTCTTGCTACAATCTTCTATTCCTCCTTGGAAAACAGTGGTATTTCTTACCTGTTTGGGTGGAATGATTGGAACTATGAATCCTTTAGTTGTATCATGGGCAAATCAATGTTTATCTGAACATCCGAGCACTGTTTCTGCTCTATTAATGGGTTCTGCTTGGTGTGTTGCAAATCTAGGTCCTACTTGGGCAGGGTTGATCTCCAAAACGGTTTCCGTTCAACCCATTATCTCTACTTTATACATCATGAGCTCTTTAATGGTTGTTGCTTTCTTTCTAGTACTTATAACACCGCAAGGATCCACGGCAAAAACAATAGTTGACTAGCTTTACCTATCTTACCTAAAATCTAAGAAAAGGAACTTAGATCTTACAATGGCTGAAAGACCTATTGAATGCAGTCACTGCAAAAAACCTATTGCTGTAACCTATAAAGAAATACTCGATACTTCGGTTACATGTAATGAGATGTGTGCTACTTGTCCTATTTTAGAACAAAAGCTACATGGCTATTCAAGCAAGATAGCTTCTCATGAAAGCCATGCAGAAACGGGCATGTGCTGTGGGAACTGCCGCACTACCTTAGAGTCTATCAAAATGGGAAACCCTCTTGGATGCAGCGAATGCTATGCCGTTTTTGCAGATATCTTAGTTGCAGAATTAACTTCCATGGGCAAAATCCCTTTACAACTGTTAAAAGTAGCCAAAAATCGTAAAAATCAAACCCTACACTTAGGAAAATCTCCTAATAAATCAGCTAAAATCCCCTCTTCTAATCGCCTTGTTGCTTTAAACGAAGCCTTAAACGACGCCTTGAAAAAAGAAAATTATGAACAAGCAGCCTGGCTTCGTGATCAAATTAATGCCCTACTTGGAAAAAACAACTCTGATGGAAAAATCTAGCTTACCAAATACTCTTCTTTCTCGTACTCCTTGGGAAAATCAAACAAATGCAATCTGGCCCGCTACTTGTTTTTCCTTAAGTCGTAATCTAGCTAGCTATCATTTCCCTGCAAAAATGCTCGATGGTGAATTTGAAAGGATCTATAGTGTCTTATGTAATAGTCTATCCTCTTATTTGCCTAAATCCATTGTATTAAAAAACACCCAGCTTTCCTCTCTTGATAAGGAATTTTTATTTGAGCATTTTTTATGCTTAGAAAATCTGGCTAATACCCATTCTCATCAAGGGTTTGTTCTTGATGAGAATGGATTATTTTTTGCACAAATCAATAAAGAGGATCATTTACATATCTGTTGTGTTGACTATCAAGGAGAATGGGAAACAACCTGGAATCGACTCAATCAGATAGAGACAGATTTAAGTAAAACATTGGATTTTTCTTTTTCTCATAAATTTGGATTTTTAACTTCTTATCCTCAATATTCAGGAACCGCTCTTAGAGTACATGCTTATTTACATCTACCAGCCATTATTCACTGCGGACAACTACAAGAAATACTCACTAAAAGCCAACAAGAAAATATATATGCTATAGGCATGTCAGGCACACTAGAAGAGTTGATTGGTGACCTTATCATTTTAAGTAATGTCTATACATTAGGTATAAATGAAGAAACAATTCTCGATTCTTTACATAAGACCATTATGAATTTTATGGCTTTAGAAAAGACGTTGCGTACGCACTTAAAGGAAAAAGGCAATCCAGAAATTAAGGATCAGATAAGTCGTGCTTATGGCCTGCTTTTACACTCTTACCAACTGCAGGAAAAAGAAGCGTTAAATGCTTTAAGCTTAATCAAACTTGGTTTAGAACTCAACTGGGTTAAAGGGATTTCTGAAAAAACAATCAATGATCTATTATTTACATGTAGACGCGCCCATCTAACTTATATTTGTAATACAACCCTTTTAGATCCTCAAGAAGGGGCTAGAAAACGCGCAGAGTTCTTACATAAACAGCTGAAAGGAATAGCCTTAAACATTTAACCATGATTGTAGCAATTCTTCTCATGGCTGGATCTGGAACTAGATTCGGCAGCCAAATTCCGAAACAATTTCATCGCTTATCTGGGAAAAAGATCTATCAACATACTTTAGATAAATTCTTAGACACTCAACTTTTCTCTCGTATTATCCTGGTTTGTGCACCTGAACATATCAAACAAACCCAAAAAGAGACTTCTTGCAATGATCAAGTTTACGTAGTTGCAGGAGGACATAGCCGTCAGGCGTCTTCTTTAAAAGGATTGTTGGCTTGTCCATCTCATACAGAAATTGTTGTGATTCACGATGCAGTCAGACCTTTTGTCAGTGAAGAAATCCTACAAAAAAATATCTCCCTTGCTCGTTTACATAAAGCTGTTGACACTTGTATTGCCTCTGGTGATACCCTGGTTCATACAGTGGATCTAAAGCAAGTTCACACAATCCCTCTTCGCAATCAATACTTACGCGGACAAACCCCACAGAGTTTTTCCTACGCTCTTATTCTAGAAGCTCATTTAAATGCTACCCAAAAAAACAGTTCCGATGATTGCTCTCTTGTGCTTGCTAACAAGCATCGCGTTTTCCTCACAGAAGGAAGCGAGTATAATATTAAAATTACCACAGAGTTAGATCTATTTTTAGCAGAACAAATTTTTCGTCTACAGCATTCTGATACACCGCCTAGCCCAAAAACACTAAAAAATAAGCGCTATATTATTACAGGAGGATCTGGAGGAATCGGACAGGCGATTATTAAGAGTTTAGAAAAAGAAGGTGCAAAAGCAATCGATATATCTCGGTCTTCTAAAAACTATCCTGCTAATTTATGTTGCCACACCGATGCAGAAAAAGTATTTGCAGATATTTTTAATAAATTTGGCCCTGTAGATGGGTTAATTAATAGTATTGGGTTTCTTATAAAAAAACCTTTTATGCGACTCTCAGAGCAAGAAATTCAAGAAATTGTCGCAGCCAATTTAACTAGTGTATTTTTCTGTTGTAAATGCGCCTATATAAAACCGCAAGGCCATATTCTCAATATAGCCTCTTCTAGCTATTCTCGTGGCAGGAAAAACTATACCATTTATGCTAGCTGTAAAGCTGCTATTGTTAATTTCACACAAGGGCTTGCAGAAGAGTGCTCTCATCTTTATATCAATGCCCTTGCTCCACAAAGAACAGCTACAGCTATGCGTCATCGAGAATTTCCTAATGAAGATCCGTCTACTCTACTTTCTACAGAAGAAGTAGCACAAGCAATTCTTAACTGCCTTAAATCTTCTATTACAGGTAACCTTATCGAAGTGAAATTTAAGTCACATCCCAAAGAGCTTTAAGCTGTTTATTTCTTCCGCATCTATAACGATAGAATTTATAACGTATGGGATGTGTTTTAGAGTAATTTTGATGATACTCTTCTGCTGCATAAAAAGTGGCCTCTGGCAAAATTTGCACCAAAACCCGGGGAAATCGCCTTGACTGAAGAAACGCCTGCTTTGATCCCTCAGCAGCCTCTTTTTGATGCAAATTATGATAAAAAATAACAGGCCTATATTGGGGACCATAATCTTCAAATTGTCCATCATCTCTTGTAGGGTCGATCATTTTCCAATAGACATCTAAAAGTTCCTCATAGCTGATTTTTTGTGAATGATAAACCACTTGCACTGCTTCTAGATGTCCTGTAGTCCCAGACGAGACTTCTCTATGAGTAGGGTCTAGTTTATGCCCTCCTGTGTAGCCCACCGTTGTGGATACCACCCCATCAATTTGATTAAAATCATGTTGCACGCACCAAAAACAACCTCCAGCAAAGGTTGCTATTTCAAACTTCTTATCCGTTGCTTGTCCACAAGCGGGGAGTAAATAACAGAAAAGAGCAAAACTTAAAACTTTCCAAATCCAGCATATTTCCTTTTTTAGCATACATCACCCTATTGTAGATTTCCTAAAGGCTAAAGTATGGCTTTTTTTTTAAAAAAATATATACTATTTTTTATGAAGTATTTTTAGTTTAGCACATAAATGCATCAGAAAAGAGAACATTCTACTGTTAAGATTCGCATGGGTCCAGATAATTTTGATGATGGTCCTCTGCTATATAGAAAATGGTTTCTGGCAAAATTTGCACTAATATCTGTGGGAATCGCTTTGACTGAATAAGAGCTTGCTTTGATCTTTCAGCAGCCTCTTTTTGATACAAGTTATGATAAAAAATAACAGGTCTATATTGGGGACCATAATCTTCAAGTTGTCCATCATCTCTTGTAGGGTCAATCATTTTCCAATAGACGTCTAAAAGTTCCTCATAGCTAATCTTTTGTGAATGATAAACCACTTGTACCGCCTCAAAGTGTCCTGTTTCTTGAGAACAAACCTCTTCATAACACGGGTCTAGTTTATGCCCTCCTGTATATCCTACCTTTGTTGACACCACTCCATCAACCTGATTAAAATTATGTTGCACAAGCCAAAAACATCCCCCAGCAAAGGTTGCTGTTTCGAGGTTTTCGTCTATTATTTCCTGCCCATGAACAGGAATACAGAAAAAAGCAAAACTTAAAATCTTCCAAACCCAATGTATTTTCTTTTTTGGCATAAGTAACCCCTGCATTTTTTGGGTCATATTATCCATTTAATCTTTTAAAAAACACATGAAATTTTATACATGAAAATAAAACGCTGGTTGATTCTTTGATGTTGATCTAAAAAATTTTACAATGTTACTCTACAGGAGAAAATTCACTCTTCTAAAAAAGAAGCTTATTTTTATGAAAGCTCTAAAATGGATCTTAATTTTTCTTTTATTAGTTCTATGGCAACTAGTTTATGCTCAAACTGATTTTAACTCAGTTCAAGAGGTTCTTGATTTTGAAACAGCACAAATTGCTGATCTTGGCTCAGCAGATTGTTATATCAATCGTGCAGAGAGTTATCTTTTATGTCAGAATTACGACCTTGCATTAAATGATTTAGAAGCAGGCTATCAACTTTCACAAAATATAGAAGATCATTTAACTCTACACTTTCGCTCCCTTTTTGGATTGGCTATTGTGTATGCCAATATCGATCAATTAGAGAAGTTTAATGCGGTTGTAAGTTCCATAGAAGCTCTCTTAGATGCTCATAAATGCACGGAATGCTCAGAAAAGCATCATTCAGTAGAGCTTTGTTCTTATGTAAAGCTTCTAGTTTCCGATGATCCTGAACCAGAACGTATTTCTGTAGAAGCCTGTATAGAAAAAGCAAATAACACAGCTAGATACGCCAGGATTCTTATTGATAAATCGCATCCTGCTGCTCGAGTTATCTTGAATGCATTAGTAAATCGATTAACAAACAAGGCAATCAAGTGTTGTATTGCAGGGGGACTATGGAGAGGATGCATTCAACCCCTTGCCACCAAATGGCACAAATGGAATGAGAAGTGGAAGATATTCGATAGACTTCCTACTCTACATCGATCTAAATAGAGCATCTCTTTTTAATAAACATTTGTTGTTACATCTTCGAATTGCAGATAGCTTAAGCATCTTCTATAAGCGTTTAGTCCCCCCATTCTGGTCCAACATATTTGTTAGATAGATAAGTAAAGACTGCTGAAATTTAGAATTATCGAAAACTTCTGTCCTGAGAAAAGAGTGGATTTTTTTTAATTCCCAGTCAATTATCGCTTGTAGCGTCTGCTCTTTTCTTAAGGTATAAAGCAATATAAAAGCATGAAATACATCTTCTGTTAAACCAATACATGGTTTTATGGTGTTTTCAAATGTCTGCTGATAAGAAGGGATAGCTATAATTCCTTCTACCGTTTTATCCATAGACAGCATAATCTCTTCGACATATTCTGCAATCAATAAAGCATCCGTAGATTCTTCTTGTAGACAAGCAAAAGCAATAGATTCACTAATTAGTGAAATACAAAAGAATTTAAATATAACTACATCTTCTATAGAAATCAGTAACCTTTTTTAAAATCTTTTTCAAACATCGCTATAAGCTCTTGACCAGTTTCAATTAAAGGAAGTTTCTTAGCTTCTGATAAAGATAACCAACGATACTTACTATGCTCGGTTAGGTTTAAGTTAATACAAAATTTTTTTTGGTTAAGGTCTGTATGAAAAAGATGCAGCATATACTCCATATGAGAAGCACGAACAAATAGGCTTTTCCAAAAAAAGCTATGCTCTTTTATGAGCGTAATTCCTACTTCTTCATATACTTCTCGATACATGGCTTTTTGCAAAGTTTCTTTTTGCTCTACCTTACCTCCAGGTAAACACCAAGTATCTCCTTGCAGCTTATTTGGCTGACGTAAAAGAAAAAGAAAGCGTTCTTGCCAATGGCAAAAACAAGCAACGACTTCAACAGCGGGAAGAAAATTTTCCGGTGGAAGAGCTGAAATATGCATATCTATTTTCCTTTAAGACAATCAAAGCTTAAGGTTATTATGTTTTGAATAAAGATGCTAGAAATTGCCTTAACTAGTTCCATTCAATCGTTATAGATACGTTGTAAAGCAATTGATGGATAGATACAATGGGTTTTCTGAAATTCTCTGATAATAAGAGTTGCGGGAAATAGGATGTATATATGCTACAGCTTTCTAGCAACTTCCAAAGCACGAACATTTCGACGCAATAACCAGCGGCGAGCTATAAATGGAGGATAAACTCCTAAGAATAGCATGTTTGTAATATATACTATCCAACCCAAAGAAAAAGACCAGCACGCTCTGGTTTGTACACCCATGCGATAAAGACTTTTTTCAGCATCTTTTAAAATAGCTGGATCTTTTATTGCATGGGTTGCAGCAAGGTCTGAAGAGAGTCAGAGTCATTTGAACAAACCATATTAAAAACCATAAAGAGGGCTTTAGCCATGCATATAGAGTCTGATTAGAAGCAAATGTGCCTAAAAGGAAGCACTGAACCAAGAAAAGAACCCAAGTTAAATTGAAATGATCGACGTATATAGAAGAACCAAGGAAGGTGGCCTTCACGAATGTGGGCAAGTTCGTGACGCGCTAGCCATTCGTCCTGTATCCTCACTCAGGATGATCATAGGGATGTCCTAAAAGGACTGCAGAAATGAGAACATAGACACGATCCATAAGAAGATAGAACAATGCTTCGCGTGTGCATCTGCTTTGACAACTATGGAGATTCGCTCTGCAGGCTCTGGTAAGAGGTCTTTAAAAAGCGTGTGAATTCGATTTCCGCTCTTGAAGAATAGCTTCAACAATCTGAGGATCTAAAGATGGACTTGCTTGTAAGCGCTCTTCGTACTTCTCTGCTATTTCCAGCCACATACCAGCTAGCATAGGCCTCGGATCCCACAGCTGTACAAGACGAGAAAGAAACTTATTTGAATGATACATATTTTTTATGAAAAATGAGACGATTTATATTCATCCCTTCATTTGGATAAAAGCATAGACGTAAATCATGGATGAGATAGAGATTTGAGACTTGTTGGATTTGAACCAACGACCCTCTCATTAAAAGTGAGATGCTCTACCAGCTGAGCTAAAGTCTCAAAATAAAACCATTGACCCCAAGGGGATTCGAACCCCTGTTACCAGGATGAAAACCTGATGTCCTAGACCAGGCTAGACGATGGGGCCAAGGAAAGCAATCATTGTACTAACCGCATTTATTTCTTGCAATATTAAACTGTCATCAATTCTTGCTTTTTAAGCTTAGCAAGGTTTTCGACTTCTTTACAAAAAGTATCCGTATATTTCTGTATTTCTTTTTCATCTTTTTTCATTTGATCTTCAGTAATCAATCCTTCTGCTTTTTGTTTGCGGGCAAATTCATTACCGCTTTGTCTAATACCACGAATAGCAATTTTCTGCTCTTCAGCTTTTGTATCAACCTGCTTAGCAAGCTTTTCACGCATTGAACCATCCATGGGAGGAATATTAATTCGAATCTGTCCCCCTTCTACAACAGGTCTTAAATTCAAGGAATGATCTTTTTCAATCCCTCTTGCAATAGATTGCAACACTTGTGGATCAAAAGGAGAAATCAGAAGCTGTCTACTTTCTGGAGTCGTGATAGAAGCTAACTCTTTAATGCGCATTTTTGAGCCATAGGCTTCTACAAAAACATTATCTAACATAGCAGGATTTGCGCGATTAGAACGCAAGCTTTTCAAGTCATCTTTGAAGTGTTCTAATGAAGCTTTCATTTTTGATTCAGTCTGTTTAACTATACTCATGACTTGTCTCCTGTTACTAATGTACCTAAAGGTTCGCCACACACAATATTCAGTAGGGCGGTTGGATCAAATACGCAAATGGGGATTTTATTTTCAGCACATAATGCAATTGCTGTAGAATCCATCACTTTTAAGTTTTTTGCTAAAACTTCTGCATATGTTAATCGATGGAATTTTTTGGCTTTGGTACTTTTTTTAGGATCGCAGTCATAGATTCCATCAACCTTTGTTGCTTTAAGCAAAATCTCTGACTTCATTTCAATGGCGCGTAAAGCAGCTGCAGAATCTGTAGTAAAATAAGGATTGCCTGTTCCCCCAACAAAAATTACCGGTACGTCGCTCTCTAAATAAGCCAAAGCTTGTTTCCAATTATATTTTTCAACGATGACATCTGTATTAAGAGCACTCATGACATGAGTATCAATTCCAATACTCTTTAAAGATTGTTGTAGAACCAGCCCATTGATTGTAGTAGATAACATGCCAATGTGATCAGCTGGAGTCCTTTCAAAATTAAAGGCTTTGGCCTGAGCTCCTCGGAATATGTTTCCCCCACCAATTACGATCCCTAATTGCACTTTGAGATCACAAGCTTGTTTAATCATTTGTGCAATCTGAGAAGATGCTGCCGGTTCAACACCGAAAGCTTGCCTACCCATCAGAGCTTCTCCTGATAATTTAAGCAGAACTCTTTTGTAAGCGGGCCTATGCATTAGATTCCTACTTTCCAGCGATAAAATGCTTGAATCTTTATAGGATACTTGTATTCCTTGCTTTCCTTCTCGAGCAACATGGTTATTGTCATAGAGTTGTCCTTAACATACTTTTGACGAGTTAAACACATCTCCATATAATATGCTTCCAATTTTCCTTCGACAATTTTATCAATAATGTGAGGAGGCTTATTTTGTACTTGACTACGCGCTATCTCTTCTTCCTTTTCTTTAACTTCAGTTGGCACTTCTTCAGGCGATAAATATTCAGGGGACTCTGCTGCTACGTGCATAGCAATATCACGAGCTAAACTCTCATGTCCCTTTCCTCCTGAGAGTACAACTATGGAAACAATCTTTCCACCCATATGACTATAGAATCCTAGAGAAATATCCGAGGACTTAGGTATAATCAACAGCCGTTTTACTTGGATATTTTCCCCTAAGCTCTGCACTATTAAAGATCTATATTGATCTAAAGTAATCGAAGGGTCTTTCACATAAGATAGCCGCATCAGCTCTGCTACAGAAGCTGGTTTTGCTAGAATCGCTTGATGTATTAGCTCTCGAACGAATTGCTTAAACTTTGCATTTTGCGCAACAAAATCTGTTTCGGCGTTTACTTCAACCAAAACCAATGCATTTTCCTCTTCATCAACTCCAATTAGGCCCTCATTCGCATCACGACCCTCTTTTTTGATAGCGGAAGTCATGCCCGTTTTACGCAAGAATTCAATAGCTTTATCCATATCGCCATTAGCACTCTCAAGCGCCTCTTTGCATTTACTCATACTTACACCTGTACGATCACGCAATTGTTTTACCAATTCAGCAGCTATTTTACTCATAGTGGTTACTTAGCTCCTTCTTGCTCTTCTTTAGAAGAATCTTCTTCTTCTAAATCTTCTTTAGCTGTAGTGAGTTTTAATTCTTGTTTGCGTTGCAAAATAGCATGTGTTAGTGCTTCTAAAATCAATTTAATACTCTTCAAAGCATCATCATTACAAGCAATAATATAATCAATGGGATCTGGATTGCAGTTTGTATCTACTAAAGCCATAACTGGAACGCCTAGTTTTTTAGCCTCTGCTACTGCAATATGCTCACGACTTGGATCTACTACGATTAATAACCCAGGAGGTTTCCTCATGGAGCGAATTCCGGAGAAATTTCGATCCAGCTTAATTTGTTCCTTGGTTAATAAGGAAAGCTCTTTTTTGGTTAGGTCATCTGCATTAAGTGCAATTTTTTTCTCAATGCGTTCTAATTTCTTAATAGATTGACGAATAGTTGTTAGATTAGTCAGTGTTCCACCTAGCCAACGCTCACAAACATAAAATTCTCCACACTGTGTTGCACACTCACGAATAAGGCTTTTAGCTTGCTTTTTTGTGCCTACAAACAAAATGGATTTGCGTTTACTTACCGTATTCATAACAACTTGAATCGCATTGCGAATCTGTTGCAACGTTTTAGAAAGATCTATGATATAGATCCCGTTTCTCTCTTCGAAGATAAATCTCTTCATCTTCGGATTCCAACGATGTCTCTGGTGCCCAAAATGAGCGCCGCTTTCTAGAAGTGTTTTAATAGTAACTTCTTTATATTGTTCTTGTTGCTCCAAGCTTTGTCCCTTGTGTGACGACGGCATTCTTTTAAAGAATTTCAGTCTTGGTTAAAATTAAAATTTAAAAATAAGAAAGCGCCTGATCAGAATCGAACTGACACAAGTAGCTTGGAAGGCTACTGTTCTACCATTGAACTACAGGCGCTTAAAGTTTACGGCTACAATTCTCTCTAGAAGTCTTTTTTTTTTCAACTAAAAGTTGAAACGCATAAAAAATGCATCCTTATTCTTTTCGACAAGTTTTAGAATTGAGTATGCTTTAAGCTAGCATAAGAGTTAGAGTAATTTTATGTATACAATACCGGAAAAAGTAAACCGTATTTTAAATATAATTATTTTAGCTCTATTCCTGATCTTCATGAAAGTCTGGTACTTAGCTATTATTCAGCATGAGGAAAAAAAGTTAGAAGCGCTTAAACCTAAACAGAAACTTGTCATAGAAAGAGTTGAACGCGCTACCATTCGAGATCGATTTAATATCCCTCTAGCAGCTAATAAAATCCAATACAATGCCTCTGTTCGCTATGCTGATATTCGTCAAATCCCTCGTTTTACATGGGAGAAAAATAGGCAAGGTAAACTAGTCCGTGTATATAAACGGCTATCCTTTATTAAAGAACTTTCTTTACTTCTGGCAAAAGAGTTGCAAATGGATGCTGTGCAAATTGAAGATATTATTCATGGTAAAGCTTCTCTTTTTCCACATACACCATTTGTTATTAAAAAAAATATTTCAGAACAAGAGTATTACCGACTTAAACTTTTAGAAAAAGACTGGGCCGGCATCTATGCAGAAAAAAGATCAAAGAGATTTTATCCCCATGGGAAAACCGCTTGCGATGTCATTGGCTATATGAGCGCAATTAACCAAAAGGAATATTGCCATATAGCAGAAGAAGTAAAATACTTAAAAGAGTATCTCTTTTTAAGAGAATCAGATGAAATTTGTATCCTTCCCAAAGGATTTGCTAATCCTTTACAAGTCCGGGAACGATTACAAATCCTCCAGGAAAAGGCGTATACAATTAATGACTTAATAGGGAAAACAGGAATAGAGGCGGTATATGATGCTGAATTAAGAGGGTATATTGGAGAAAAAACCTATGAAGTTGATATTAAAGGAAATCTATTGCGTTCTCTTCCTAATGGCAGGGAAGCTACCCCAGGACAAAGAATTATATTAACAATATCTCAAGAATTGCAACAATTTGCAGAGAGTTTATTAACCATTTATGAAAAAGAACGCGATTCAACACAAGAAGTCACTCTGCAATATCCGTGGATTAAAGGCGGAGCAATTGTAGCTATTGAACCAAATACAGGAGAGCTCTTGGCTTTTGCTTCTTATCCTAGATTTGACCCCAATGATTTTGTTAATGGTTCATCTGCTGTTTTAAAATGGTTAGAAAATGAAAGATTAATCGCCGATATATGGGATGGTTGTCAAGACCTTGAAAGAGAAAGAATAGACCCGCTTACTCATCGGTTTTATCAAGAAAAATTACATCTTTGCCTTAATCATTATATAGATGCACTTCTAGCTCCTAAGAGCGAAATTAAACATTGTTTTAGTCGAATTGATAATTTATATGCAGCATGTGATTTTCAAAAAACGGCTAAACAATTATTAGAGTTATCACAACAAACAAGTTATCCTCATTTATTTGCAACATTATACAACACAACACCTCATAGAGGTTCTAGATTTCCACTTGATGAAAAAATACAAATCCAAAAACATCTTTTTCCACAGCAACTTAGAATGACCTTAGATTCTTTTTTAAGAGAAATAAAACATAATGATGATAAACTCCTTCTATTAGATTTATGTCGTTTATTGGTCAATGAAAAGGCCTTTTCACCTGAATTATTACAAGCAATTGGCCATCTTAGAATATCGGATTATTATGCTCTGAATCAGCTCTCTTCTCAAATTCAGCGATTTTTGCTATCACAAGCGAAACAATGGTTCCATGAATTAGATTTTTCCTCTTGGCGCGAGCAACACTTTAGCCATTTTCTAAAGCAAAAAAGACAAGAGGAAAAAAGCCAAAAAAAATGGGCAAAACCTTATACGGAGTACCTAGACTTAGTAGAAAAAAATCTCTTTTCTATCTTTTGGGAAAAAAACCATTTTTTCATTTTTCAAAGTTTTATTCTTGAACACATAGAAACAACAGCTGCTCACCTAACTCCTTATTTAGAGCGCGCAATCAAAGAAAGAGAAAAGAACCCTCTTATGCAAAAATGTAGAGAAGAGCTCAACAAATCCCTTTCTTCCTTACCTCCTAACCTACAATCTGCATTTTTGAGAACAATGCGTTGTTTTAATGAGCTCAATCGCCCTTTATTGGGACGCTATAGAGGTCTTAGGACAAGTCATAAACAACAATTAGAAAAACATTTAGCTGCAGCCTTTTATCCTACTGCTGGATATGGATATGGAAAATCTTATGCTTACCGTCAAGCCACTCCGCTTGGCTCGGTGTTCAAACTACTTGTTGCCTATCAAACTTTAATGGAGCGTTTAGAACAAGGTAAGGATCTAAATCCACTTACTTTAACTGATCAAATTCAATGGCATGCCAATCCTAATAGCAATGAGCAGATTCTAGGTTATACACAAGAGGGTTTGCCTATCACTCGTCTATACAAACAAGGAAGACTTGCACGCAGTAGTAACCCCAATATAGGAAAAACAGATCTATTAAGAGCAATTGAAAGTTCCAGCAATATTTATTTTTCCCTATTAGCAAGCGAACATATTCAAGATCCAGAAATCCTTATTCAGACTTCAAAAAATTTTTTATTTGGAGAGAAAACAGGGATTGAGCTACCAGGAGAATTTGCTGGTCAATTACCTAATGATCTTTCATTCAACCGCACAGGACTGTATGCTTTTGCAATTGGGCAACACTCTTTGACAGTAACCCCCTTGCAAACAGCTATTATGCTTTCTACAATTGCCAATAAGGGCTATGTTCTCAAACCTAAAATCGTGCAACTAATAGCAGGGCAAGAACGTTTGCGCGAATATAGCGATCCTTTTTCTATTCAACAATTTCCCTTCCAAGAACATTTAAAACTGATCGGCATTCATTTTCCTCTATTCACCGCCTGTTTAAAAGAAGAACAAGAGCCGCATATTTGGATGAATAGCACATGTGTCAAACAACAAGTTCCTTTGCCAAACTCAGTACGAAACATGCTTCTTGACGGAATGTATAAAGTGGTTAACGGGGAAAAAGGCAATGCTAGACCCTCCATTATTCGCAGCCTTAACCGCCATCTTGAATGGAAAAAAAACTACTTAGAGTTACAAGGAGGGCAACTTATTGGGAAAACCGGCACTGCAGAAATTCTTTACAAGCCTACCATTGATGCAGAAACCTCTGCTTTTAAAGTAGACCATAGTTGGTTCGCAGGCATCTCTTTTCTTCCCAAACATCAAAAGATGAGAGATGAAGCAGAACTTGTCGTTATAGTATACTTACCATTTAGCAAATCCGGCGGTAAGGAAGCCGCTCCCATTGCTGCAGAAATGGTTAAAAAATGGAGGGAGATTCAAAAAAACCATGGTTGCGCACAAAATTTTATACAAAAAAGAACTGCTTCTTTAAGTAACTAAGCCTTCATCTCTCCTGTTGATTCAAGAGATCATTAGTAAAAATATATACATTCCCTCTTTCTCTATTGACTTTTTGAAAAAAATTTTAATATATTATAATTTAAATCTTATAAACATAGCCTTTATTCAACCTAATGGCAAATTTCGTTTAAACATTTTCAAGTTGTAAATAGGGAAGTGCAAGTGAAGTATTTAGATATAGCCATGTTGGATTTGAAAAAAGCTAGCCTTCAATATAGCATCTGGCTTTATTTAGGATTACTAGAAGTCAAACAGCGCTACCGGCGCTCTGTTCTTGGTCCCTGGTGGATTAGCATCAGCATGCTAATCTTCATTGTTGCTATGGGAAAAATTTTTAGTCAATTACTCAATCAAAGTCTAGCTGATTATATTCCTTTTTTTACAACAGGTTTTTTACTGTGGTCTTTTATTTCGAGTAGTATTAATGAATCAACAGATCTATTTAGATCTAATAGCGGATACATTAAACAAATACAATTACCATATAGTTTATATGTTTTGAAATTTTTAAGTAGAAATCTGATTATTTTAGCTCATAATTTACTAGTTTATTGTTTGGTTATGTGGTTTTTTAAAATTAACCCTGGATGGAACATCTTCTGGGTGATCCCTGGCCTACTCCTATTAACTATCAATCTGTATTGGATATGCTTGCTCGTAGCTTTAATTAGTACGCGTTATCGAGATGTGACGCAAATTATTAGCAGTTGCATACAGATCCTTTTTTTTATCACTCCTATTACATGGATGCCTAAGTTATTGGGGCAAGAGTCTCTCATAGTAAAGTGCAATCCCTTTGTTTATTTCATTGAGCTTATACGTCAACCTCTTTTAGGCATAAATCCCGCGGTCCATGTTTGGCTAATCAATGCGAGCATAGCTCTCATTGGTATATTGTTTAGCCTAAACCTTTTTGGGCGCGTAAGATCTCGTATATCATTTTGGGTTGATTAAATATGACTACTATCGAATTAGAAAAAGTGGCATTGACTTACCCTGTTTATGGAACAAATTCCCGCTCTTTAAAAAACAGTATAATCAATCTGGCAACAGGAGGACGGCTTAATAGAAGTGAAAAGATTGTGAAAATCGAAGCATTAAGAAATATAGATTTAAAATTAAAAGCAGGAGATCGTCTGGGTTTAATCGGACATAATGGAGCAGGGAAAACAACCCTCTTAAAAGTCCTGGCACAAATCTATGAACCTACAGAAGGCCGTATAAAGATCTTAGGCAGGGCCAATTGTCTTTTTGACATCATGATAGGAATGGATCAAGGACTTACTGGCTATGAAAATATTATGCTCCGTGGACTTCTCCTAGGCCTTTCTAAACAAGAGATAGAACACATCATACCAAGTATTGAAGAATTCTCAGAGCTAGGGGAATTTTTAAATATACCTCTCAAAAGCTATTCTTCTGGAATGCTAGTACGTTTAGCTTTTGGTATTATTACAAGCATTCACTCTGACATCCTATTAATAGATGAAGTAGTGAGTGTTGGCGATTCTCGATTTATAGAAAAAGCTAAATCTCGCATTACAAGCCTAATCCATCAAACGGATATCGTAGTGCTTTCTACACATGATCATCAAATGATTAAAGAATTTTGTAATAAAATCATTCGACTCGAGAAAGGATCCATTACATCATATGAAGAGGTAGATCATGCTAGATAGCAGGATATTAATAACAGGAGCGCAAGGTCTTGTAGGAACCTCATTAATAGAAGAATTACATCGACAAGGTTACACGAATCTGATCCCTTTAACAAGAGAGCACTGCGATCTTACAAACTATGAAGAAGTAAAATTATTTTTCCGAAACGCTAAGCCTGAAATGGTTTTTCATACAGCAGCAGCTGTCTATGGCATTGCAGGAAATGCGAAAAAAAAAGGCTCCATTTTTCTTGATAATGTTTTACTTAATACTCATGTAATTGAAGCTAGTAGACTTTCTGGCGTGAAAAAAATTGTTGCCATGGGAACAATTGCTGCCTATCCAGAGCCAACAGAGTTTCCTGTAAAAGAAAACAATATTTGGAATGGACCTCCTCATCAATCCGAGAATAGCTATGGGCATGCAAAACGCACAATGCTTGCGCAATTGTTAGCTTACCAAGAAAATTATGGACTTGATTTTGCATATATTATCTCTACAAATCTCTTTGGACCAAATGATAAATTTGATAGCAAATTTGGTCATGTGGTCCCTTCATTAGTGCGAAAGTTTTACGAAGCTAAAAAAAGCCATGAGCAAGTAATCATTTGGGGAGATGGTTCAGCAGAAAGAGATTTCTTATATTCTAAAGATATGGCACGAGCTTTAATTTTAATCATGAATAGATATACAGGGCCTATTAATGTAGCCTCTGGAAGGAGATCTTCTATAAAAGAGCTAGTAGATTTATTAGCAAACCATTTTGAAATGCAAGATAAGGTTATATGGGATGCAGCGATGCCCAATGGAAGAGCCTTTTATGAAATAGATCTAACTTACTTAAAAACCCTAGGTTATATGCCTGTTTACTCTATGGAAAAAGGCCTATTGGAAACTCTAGACTGGTTTACATCAATGTATGAAAAAAATGCAATTAGAGGTTATTCAAGTGGAAAATACTAAATCAAGACTTGGTATTATAAGTAGCTATAATGAAGCATGTGGAAATGCTAGTTATACAAAAGCTCTGGTGGCAGCCTTTTCCGATCATTTTGATGTTTCCGTAATTTCTTTAAATACAGACCTTCTTAGAAAGAAAGACTCTAAAAGCGCAAATTCTTACATAAAAAACATCTGTAAAGATCTTAGAAATTATGACTATGTCAATATTCAATTTGAGGCGGGATTATTTGGCTCGAGTACCGCTTTGATTTGGAAGCGACTTTCTGCAATTATCAGCGCTTGTAAAAAGATCGTTCTAACTATGCATCGTTATGACCCAATCCAAGAACTACCCAACCTTGCCTTTATAGGAAAATGCCTTCTTAAAGGCAACATTAAATTATTATTTTCCAGCTATTTAAAGGCTCTAGCCAGTAACTATTACGCATCGCTTTATCACCAGATCATTAAGCTGTGTAAAAAAAATCATATTCCTATCATTGTACATACTCAAAGAGATAGAAACTTAATTGCTATTAAGTATGACTATCGTGCTGTTTTTGATCATCCATTGTGTTTTCATACACAAGAATATATTGGATCTTTAGTTAAAACAGCAACAAAAAGGAACTTTTGCAAGGCTTATAATCTTAATGAAGATAAGCTCTATATAGGCATCTTTGGGTTCATCAATAAATACAAAGGGCATAAGACAGTTATCAAAGCTTTATCTTATTTACCTTCTAATTATGAAGTGCTTATTTTTGGAGGGCAGCACCCTCATACAATACAAAACAATGAGTCTATCGATGAATATGTGTATTCCTTGATGAGCCTAATCAAGCATTACAATTTTCAAAATAGAGTAAAATTTTGTGGAATGTTAAATGACGAATCTTTTCTAAAAGCATTAGTAGCCTGTGACTTTAATGTACTTCCCTATTTAGAAGTGAATCAAAGCGGCTCAGCTATTGCTTCATTATCTCTAGAAACTAATTCCAATACCATTTTTTCTCAAAATTTAGCTTTTTTTGAATTAGCAAAATATGCTCCCAATTGCTTCAAAATGTTCACCATAGGCAATTTTATAGAACTTGCTCATGCAATTATGAGTTATGAAAAAACTGATTATTGTTCTCATTTGATGGAATATCACAAGAAATATAACATAAATACAAGTATAAATCTTTATAAACAGCTGTTTCAAATATCTAGGCAACCAATAAATACTATGGAAAATAGTAAAAATGAAACAGTCCATTGTCTTGTCGAATCAATACCCTAAACTTCAACTTTTAGAGTGCTTTAATTTAGGCTTTCCAAGTTTTGTTATTGGAACAAAAAATTAGGTGCACCGATACCGGTTCAGATAGAGAAATATGTAAAAACCTCAGTGTTGGGTTTAACTAATTAACAATAGGATAGATAAAACAAGAAAAGCAGTGTAAAAAGACCTCTTATGATGTATAAGTTTTGTTTGCAAAAAAACAACACACTCAAAAGAGGTCTAAAATGGAAATGCTTGTGGAATTATACTGCTCTA
>PSRO01000054.1 GCA_003176115.1 Chlamydiota bacterium
TATGATGATATTATTAAGAAGCAGGATCTCATACATGTCTCTTCGATAAACTATAAATTCGAACATGTGACATATTATCAATCTAGAACAGCTCTTAAAAAACTACCCCATAAAGATTGTTCATCTTTAAATGCAGATAATACATATAAAAAGGAAAAAACTAATTATGGAATTAAAATTAACTTTGATGAGAAACAAAAAAACTTTACCTTAAGCGTACTTCTAGAGAAACACTTTTGTGATAAAGAAATAGGTGTAGGTTCAGAAACACGTCGATATCTAGTAAATGGAGTTTATACTGAGGTATCTCCAATAAAAGAAGAAACAAAACTTGAGGTATTACCTAAGGATTTACTCATTAATTTTGCACGATTTAGGCAAAATCGGACTAAGCTTACTAACCCCATTGAAGTTCCTGAACAATTGGACGCAAAACTGCTTAGTGTTAAAAACTCTCCTGCTGGGCTCTATGAACTAAGCTCCTTTATTGTTCATTTAGGCAACTCCCTAAATAGTGGTCATTATATTGCATATAGGAAAGTCCAAGATCAATGGGTAGAATGTAATGATTCAAGGGTTTCTTATGTTGATGAAAAGCAGATGTTAAGAGCTGCAAAAGATAGCTATATTTGCTTTTATAAATTGAAAGGCGAGTAATCTATCTATTCCACAGTTACCGACTTAGCAAGATTACGCGGTTGATCGATATCGGTCCCTTTCTCAAGTGCTATAGAATAGGCAAAAAGCTGGGTAGCTACTGAATATAGAATACAAGAGAGAGCATCTGGGGAGGAAGGAAGCCAGATCACCTGATTGGTAATTAAAGAAACATCTAAACAGCTTTTGGGTGCAAATGCTAAAATAGGTGCACTTCGAGCTTGAATTTCCATTAAATTACTCAACATCTTTTCTATAGTATGTTTATTGCCACATAAGGCAATAACAGCTAAAGAGGGGTCAACAAGGGCAATAGGTCCATGTTTCATCTCTCCTGCAGGATAGGCTTGTGCATTGATATAGCTAATTTCCTTGAGCTTTAAAGCAGCTTCTAAGCTGGTAGGGTACATATAACTGCGTCCTAAAAAGAAGAAATGTTGCAAATGCGCATATTGTTTAGCAAAATAGGAGATGATCTCTTTTTGCTGCAAGATGGCTTCTATGTGTCTGGGAATAGCCTCTATTTCATGAACCCAATATTGCCCTGTTTTTAGGTCCATTTGCCGCAGTCTTGCCATCTGAAGACTAAATAAAAAAAGAACGACTAACTGGTTGGTAAAGGCTTTTGTCGAACAGACACTAATTTCTATTCCTGCTTTTAAAAACAGCGTTGAGTCTGCTTCTCTTACTAAAGTGGAATGAGCTACATTGCAAATTCCTAAGACTTTTGCACCCATTTTTTTTACTTCTCTAACAGCGGCTAAGGTGTCTAGGGTTTCTCCTGATTGGCTAATTGCAATGACCAGTGTCTCCTTAGAAAGGATGGGATGACTATAGCGAAACTCTGAAGCAATATGAGTTTGAGTAGGAATGCGCGCCTTTTCTTGAAGAAAAGCAGCAGCAAGTAATCCTGCATGCCAAGAAGAACCACAAGCAACGATTACGATTTGACGCACTTCTAGTAATTCTTCCGATGTAAAGAGAAGCTCTTCAAAAAAAGCAGTGCCTTGCGCATGTAAAAGTCGATTATGAAAAGCTTGTTGAATCACTTTAGGCTGCTCAAAGATCTCTTTGAGCATAAAATGAGGATAGCCATTTTTAGAAATGCGTGTTTTTCCTACTTCAAAGCGCTTTGTTGGTTTGTGAATTTGTGTGTATGTGTTATCGAATACTTGGATTTTTTGAGAAGAAATACAGGCTATTTCCTTACTGTGTAAGAACATTACTTCTAGGTCTGTTTCACAAAAAGCATTTGCGTCTGAGGATATAAATACTTCCTCATGGGCTAAATTACAACCAATAGCAATGGAGTTTTGATAAGCTGCTACGATGATTTGATCTGGATGATCCTTGTGAATAATAGCAATAGCCCAAAAGCCTTTAAGCAAAGAAATAGCTTCCTTTACCGCAGCAAGTAGATCATTTTGATAAAAATGAGAGATAAGCTGCGCTATTACCTCTGTATCTGTATCTGAGTAAAAACATCTGCCTGTTTCTTGAAGCATAGAGCGAAGAGCAAAATGATTTTCAATGATTCCGTTGTGCACAACAGCTAAGGACTGGGATTGATCGAAATGAGGATGAGCGTTTTCCTCTGTTGGTTTCCCATGAGTAGCCCAACGAGTGTGAGCAATAGCAAGATGTAGTTGATGATTTTGACAACGCTCAATTACGTGTTCTAAAGCACTTAGCTTACCCACTGCTTTGTAGGTGATTAACATCCCTTTTTCTACTCCAGCCACTCCTGCAGAATCATATCCACGGTATTCGAGTTGTTTTAATCCCTTTAGGCAGGTTTTTGCAGGATTGCGCGGTCCAATATAGGCAAATATACCACACATAATCATCCTCTTTTTTGTTTTTAAACTTAAATGTTAGCAGATTAGAGTACTTTCTAAAAGCGGATTCGATATACTAAGCATAAGTTAATGGAGGTTTTCATGTCTTTTGTTCCTAAAAAAGTTTCTGAATCTGCTATTAATGATCAAACTTATAAGGTATTTCCCAATGATCTTAATTCTAATGATACTGTATTCGGGGGGTTAGTTATGTCTATTTTAGACCGCGTTGCTTTAGTGGTAGCGGAAAGACATAGCGAACGTATTTGCGTAACAGCATCGGTTGATTCTATGCATTTTTTGGGGCCAGCCCGCAGAGGAGATATTCTGATCTTTAAGGCAGCGATTAATCGTAGCTGGAAAACATCTATGGAGATTGGCGTAAAAGTAGTAGCAGAGCACTATACTACAGGACATAGCAAACATATTTTATCTGCCTATTTTACTTTTGTAGCACTAGATGATACAGGAAACCCTGTAGAAGTTCCGCAAGTAATTCCAGAAAGCGCTCTTGAAAAAAGGCGTTATCAGGAAGCAGATGACCGTAGGCAAAGGCGTAAAAGAGAAAAAAAGGAACGAGAAAAAAAACGCCAAGAGATGAATTTTTAAATCTTGCGCGCAACAAGAGTCATAAAGAGAGGGAATTCTTTGCGTGAACGATTCTCCATTGTAGCCATTTTTCCTTGGCTTTTCTTATTTGAGCACCACTCTTGAATGAGATCAATTGTAAAACCGCTTTCCTTCAGAAGAGCGCTGTAAACAGATAGTGGGTAATGAAATGACCAAGTTGTCTCTGACTGGGTTTTAAGGCTAGGATGTGTCTGAATGGGGATTTTCAAAGGTGTCATGTAACAATCCACTCGACGATACTGTAGCTTTTTTTTTAGATCTACGCCCCAACTCGATTGTCTAGGAACGCGAAAACTAGGATGATTTAGAACTAAAATGAGAGGAGCATTTTTTTTAAGATGCTCCCAGGCACTTTGAAATAAGGGCGCAATAGAGGATAGATTTTGCAATGCGAGTATACAACATGCATGGCTGCACTGCATTTTTGGGATTTGCAGAGCATGGGTAAAATCATGCACAAAAAACCGATGGTTATCGGATGCATTTTTTTGAGCTGATTGAATCAAAGAGGGAGAAACATCGACTCCTATATATTGCATTTTCCTGGGTAAATGACGAGCTAATACGCCTTGTCCACAGGCAAGATCTAATAAGGATCCATTAGGATCTGGATAGTTTTTTAGCAAATCCAAAATTCCAGGGATAATGATTTCTCGATGATAGTAATGACCTTCAAGGCTAACTAGCTTATCATACCAAGCAGAAGAAGATTCCCATGAAGTGTCTGATTTATTCTTTTTCATGAGATAAAAGATGTTTCCAATGAGGTTTTTGAAAAAAAAGTATTAAGGAGGGGGCAAAGCAACCAGCTAATACACCCACAATTAAAAAACCCTCATAAAATAAAAAGCTACCTGTTTCTATTTGAGAAGGAGGAACAAAGCCAATGGCTATAGCAAAAAAAGAACTGAGAATCCCTAGCCCTGAAGTTAGCCAAATTCCTAATTTTCCACCAGGTACCAAGTAAGAGCGTTCAATATGAGGTTTAGTATAGCGCAGTTTAATAGCAGAGGCAAATAGCAAGATGTACATGATCAAATATAGCTGGGCTACGATCACAGTTAAAACCCAAAAGGCACTGCTTACACTAGGCATACAGACAAATATAAGAGATAGAAAGGTGACAATAATAGCTTGTAAAATAAGCAAATTGACAGGAACGGCTTTTCGATTCACCAAGCGAAACACAGGAGGCAAATCTCCTGATTTAGCTGCAGCTAAAAGCCCTTTAGTCGGACCTACAATCCAAGTGCTCATAGATCCAAAAGCGCCAATGGCAACAAGAGCTGCAATATAGGGCGTAAACCAGGCCAAGTTATATCTGTTAAAAAAATACACAAAAGCCTGCATTGAGCCTGCAACTAAGCTTATTTCTTTTTGAGGAACAACACTTGCAATAGATAATACGCCTAAAACCGACATGCTCAAAATGATAACTACGGAGAGTAGGATCGCTCTTGGATAATTTCTTTGCGGGTTCTTTACATCTCTAGCATGCGCTGCAGACATCTCCATTCCACAAAAAGAGAGAAGGACTCCTGTAAAAAATACCATGCTATCAATGGAGGTGATATTGGGAATTAAATGTTGCCAATCTAAAACAATTTCTAGAGGATTTCCTTGAAAGAACCAAAAAAGACCAAGACCGATAATGAAGATTCCGGGGATGAAAGATCCCAATACTACGCTAATAGAACTAATTAAGCTCGAGGCTTGCATGCCCATTAAATTTAACAAGGTAGCTGCCCAGAAAGAAATGAGGATCACTGCCAAGGTATACGTGGTATTAGCAGCTAATTCCGGTTTAAAAAGGTAAGCTAATGTAGCTGCGATAAAAGAGAGAATAGTAGGATACCAGATCACATTTTCAATCCATTGAAGCCAGATAGCCAAAAATCCTATTTTTGTACCAAAAGCTTCTTTTACCCATACAAATACTCCTCCTGATTGAGGCCAACCAGTAGCGAGTTCTGCTGATACAAGCGATAAAGGTAAAAAAAAGACAAGAGCTGCTAATAAAAGATAAAAAATAGATGCAAAGCCATACTCTGCTGTAATGGGCCAGTTTTTTACGCTCCCAATAGCGGCTAAATTAATCATAGCTAAAGCAAAAACGCTAATACAGCGCTTCGGGGAAAATTTTTTTTTCATAATTCAGATTTCTTATATTAAAAGGAATATATACTATCTAAAAAATAGAATAAAGTACAGTTATTAGGAGATTTTCTTTGATTAATCAAGAGTCTTTAGATGCATTGAAACTTGCTCAATACACTTCTTATTTTAAGAAGCCGCTTTATCAAGGTTATGCATTCTCTCAGTTTCCTCAAACCATTATGCATTTGTTAAGTAAACAGTCTAAAGGAGGCCTACCAAAAGCTGCAGTAGCGGATAGCTATGGAGACTATGATGGTGTGGTGCTTTTTCTCATTGATGGTTTTGGCTGGGAATTCTTTGAAAAGTTTTTACCCTTTTGTCCTTTTCTCATACGAGCTGTAGAAGAAGGGATAGTTTCTAAAATTTCCTCTCAGTTTCCTTCTACAACAGCTGCGCATGTAACTACAATACATACAGATCTCAATGTGGGAGAAGCAGGGATTTATGAATGGTTTTACTATGAGCCCATCGTAGAGAAAATCATCACGCCCTTACTCTTTTCTTATGCGGGAGATAAATCTGCTGACCGATTACGTCCTAAGTATGATCCTAAACAGATTTTTCCATTTAAGACATTTTATCAAAAGTTGCGCTTGCATAGCATTGCAAGCTATGTGTTTCAAAGTGATAAGATTGCGCATTCCTCTTATTCTAAAGCTTTATGTAAGGCAGCAACGATGGTTCCTTATACAACATTTTCTTCTGCTTTAGATTCATTGGTAGACTTATGCTGCAATCCTAAGCAAATCCCTTTTTATTGTTTTGTTTACCTTGCAGATATCGACTCAATGGGACATCGATATGGCATTACATCTGATTTTTTCTCTCATGCTGTAATGGATTGTTGGAAACTCATTGAAAATCGCTATTGGACACCTCTTCGCAAGTCAAGAAAGCGTATTGCTACTTTATTTACAGCAGATCATGGAATGAGTCCTGTAGACCCTGACAAGACGCTTTATCTAAACAATTCCTTCTCTGCTATTCTTCCAGCTCTGAAAAAAGATGGTCAAGGTCAGATATTAGCTCCTGCTGGCTCTTGTAGAGATTTGTTTTTACATGTTCAAGAGGAAAAATTGTTAGAAACCGCAAGTTTTTTAGAAAAAAAGCTCAAAGACATAGCCGATGTTGTTTTGACCAAAAAAATGATGAAGGAAGAATTTTTTGGTGTAGCTTCAGAGAGATTACAACAAAGAATAGCAAACCTAGTCATCCTACCTTATTACAAAGAAGCTGTTTGGTGGTTTGAAAAAAAACGCTTTGAGCAACATTTTTTTGCAGCTCATGGGGGATTGACTCCTCAAGAAATGGAATCTATCTGCCTCTTTTTGCCACATGTATAAAAAAAAGCCTTGTTTAAAGAAACAAGGCTTTGAATCTTCTTATATTACCATTTTAATTTTAAGAAAACCCAGTTCCTTTTATTTCTTGTTTTATTAATTAGCACATGAGAGTTATTTGTATTAGTCACAGGTCCAGTCCTTTCTAAAACCACAGTGTCGTTAACGTGCCATTCTTTCAAATTTCCACCTTTTACAAATAATAAACAAGGACCATTTTTAAGAACTACAATATTTTCGAAATAATCTATCGACAGTATGGTATATGTGTTTTGATTTGAGCTTTTACAAACAAAATTAGCTCGTACAGATTTTTTGCTGTTATTAAGAGTGTATTTAAGACGTTCTCCGCGCATGGTGTACTGAGAAAAAACACTAGTTTTATCTATAGTAATAGAATCGTTTTCCCGCCAATCTCTTACAAGGCTAATATCAGCTGGCCGGATTCTCCACGTTGTTGTATAAAGTTCTGGGATTCCTTCATTTACTTCTGTATGTTGTAGTTCTATTAATCCTTCAGCTTCATTAAAATAAAGGAAATGATTTTGGGTATTGCTTTGAGTTGGAGAGCTTGTTAAAAGATCAGATACATTTGTCTCCTGACTATTCATAATATATTCATATTGTGGATAAATTAAAGAGTCTTCTTCTTCACAGCTATTGAATAACATTTGAATTTTATCTAGTGGACCTAACTCAACTCTGCCCGTATTTTTCTCTTGTAGCAAATTTTCTAGTATAAAATGATGGAAAAAATTGTGGAGCTCTTCTAATTGATCTCTTAAAAAAATTTTCTCTTTTGTGGATAAAGATTCCTTTTTTGAGTCATAGATCTCATGAATAGTACTCAAACAGTGTTCAATGAGATCAATTTGGATAGCTAATTTAGCTTTACGATCTTCATCAAGCTCTTCTTTGGGTTGATATTGTGAGCAGGTCTCTAAGTCTTGGTGGAGTTGGATGAATTGATTGTCTAAATTTTCCAGGCTAACTTCTTCCAAGGTCTCATAATAGAAGATTACAGCTCCTTTATGATAAGATATAAGACTTTGTAATAGTTTTGATTGGTAGACTGTAGTTATCTCATCCAAACAATCCCAAATTTGATTAAACTGGTTGCCTAATTCTATCTTCGTTAAGGATTCTTCGTCTGCGAAGGGTTTAAATGTTGAATTTTCCTCTCTTTCAATAAGATGCAGAATTCTCCTATCTGCTAGAGAATTCTCAAGATCATTGAATGACGCCTCTGAACCTTCTGCAAGAAAATTTTGGGAAAAAATCAGAAGTTCTTCCAATTGATAATTTAAAAAAAGTTGATCGCTTTTTGATAAGGATGCTTTAGATACATAGAGGTCACGGATTTTATTCATGCATTTGTAAATTTTAGTGACCTGAATGTCTAATACAGCGTAGCTGTTTTCATCTAGCTCTTCTTTAAATTCATACTTTGAAAGTGCCTCGTAAATGCGAGCAAATTGAGCAAATATATCTTGTGTTAAATCCTTTTGAAGTTTGCTTTCATCGTATTGGATGGGGCTATTGATACTCTGTTGATGCTCTGTTATAAGTCTTTGTAATAGTTTAGATGAGTGGATTGTATTTATTTTCTCCAAATGACGCCAAATGTGATAGAACTGTTTACGTAATTCAGTCTCTATAGAGGATTCAGATTCGTCCTCCCGATCTATATCATGATTTGGAACTACAACAAAACTATCATCGCTACCGGCATCTGAGCCTGTAGCAATTGCTACTGCTGTTAAGCAAAAATTAATGGATAAGAGCAGTTGTATGTATTTTTTTGGCATAAAGCACCCATATTTCGATGATTTAAGGAAAGTTTTTCTCATATTTTGCTCTAGGAGAGTAATTTGCCAACCTAACAAATTGTTCTTTTAGCACAAATAAAAAAGTTCTATTTTTTTATTTTTTTTATTTTAAATAGTTATCTTTTTCAATAAAAACTATATTAATTCATACAATCTAGTTAATTGACAAATTAAAACTATAAATCTATTATTAAGTTAGCGGAGCTTAAGCTAGAGACCCACATAAAAGTTTTCCGTAAACAATTTATAGTAAACATGTCTTAAAATATTTAAGGAAGGTGTCACATGTCAACTAAGCAATTAGGTGGCCAATCCACTTCAAGAACCAAACAACTAGGAAGTTCTAAGTTAAATAAGCAGTTAAATGGTCAAGATGCTCTAAATAAAGAGCTTGAAACATCCATAAGCACTCCTGTCATTGCTTCTATGACTGAAGTGAAAATCGATAAGGAAGTGAAAGTGGAAAAGTCTCAAACTGTTCATTCTAAGCAGAATTTGAATAATCGCTTTGAGTTTTATGTTGGTAAAGAGCGAATGACATTGCGCAATGAAGATTTGCAAAGAATTAGAGAGCTGCAAGATGCTAATGATCAACTACAGCGTCAAGTTGCCATGCAAAAACAAGAGTTGTTTCAAGTAGCAGATAGTCTTAAACTATCGGCTGAAATTGAACAATCTATGTGTATGATTGCTCGCAACGCTGGAGAAGTATTAAGTATTTACTCAGATAATGAATCACGCTTACGCCGCATCAGTGCATTAGAAGATAAGAATATTAACTTACAACAAGATATGTCAGATGTACTCGGTAAGGTTGCTATTTGTCACGAGATGCACCAAAAAACACAATTTGCAAAAGAATATTTTCTAAAAAAAGCAGAATATGACAGGAATACTGCTGAAATTCAAAGACTAAAATAGAAAAGATCTTTTCGAGACATGTATGCTATAAGAACCTCAAGCGAGGTTCTTAAAGTTCTATCTGTGAAGCAGTTTATGCACTAAAACAACTAATTGGCTTGAATATGCATAGTTACATTTTATGCATCTTTTATGATACGCGATGCGCTCGGTTATATCTTGATTAAAAATGCCGCAAAATTGATCTGTAATAGAATCGTAAAACAGATCATTGAAACTGTAAATGATCAATAGAAAAACATATCTCAGATCGAACACTGAGACATAGGTCTGTAAATAACTTTTTAGTGAATACTCTTTGTGTAATTGCAGCTTATAATAAGGCAGCCTAAAAGCAAAGCTCAGGTTAGCAGAAGGAGTTAGGAAATAAAAAAGCCGAACGTTTGAACAATTCTGAAAAAACGCTCGGTAATGTGCCCAGAATAGGACTCGAACCTACATGCCTTGCGGCACCAGAACCTAAATCTGGCGTGTCTGCCATTCCACCATCTGGGCAAAGAAGTAATTTAGAGAAAAACAGCTCTTTTCGTCAACTGATTTTTAAATGGTTGTTATTTTACCCCTTTTAAGTCCATACTTAAGCAAAAAAAAGTAGAGCCCTTCATGTTACCTGAAAATCCTTTGCGTAAGGCTCGTGAAAAATATCTCCCTATATTACCTAGTTTGTTACAACAAATAGATAATAGTGCATGGGTAAATGATACACATACCGCTTTAGGAAATGCAGAAATTCATGCTCTTTTTCCCTTAACGTTTGGCCAACCTGTTTTAAGGGTTCAAAAAAAAGAGAGCGTTGAAAATCGCTTGATGCGGGTAGGGGTTGTTTTCTCCGGTGGACAAGCTGCTGGAGGGCATAATGTCATTACAGGTCTTTTAGATGCCTTGATTTCACTCAATCCAGAATCGAGGCTATTTGGATTTTTGGAAGGCCCTGAGGGGATTATAAAGAGTAAATATAAGGAACTAACCAAAGAGCTTGTTCAGCCTTATCGCAACCAAGGAGGATTTGATTTAATTGGATCAGGAAGAACTAAACTAGAAACCCCAGAGCATCTGGCTTCTGCTTTAAACACAGTGGAATCCATGCAGTTAGATGGTTTAGTGATCATTGGAGGGGACGACTCAAATACCAATGCCGCCATTTTATCGGAATATTTTAAAAGCAAAAACTCCCAAGCAGTTGTTATTGGGGTACCAAAAACAATTGAT
This sequence comes from Chlamydiota bacterium, assembly GCA_003176115.1. Lineage (GTDB taxonomy): Bacteria > Chlamydiota > Chlamydiia > Chlamydiales > Rhabdochlamydiaceae > Rhabdochlamydia. The sequence goes on from PSRO01000054.1 coordinate 10,582, forward strand.
GGAGACTTAAAAAACATGCACGTTGCCACCTCTTTTGGATTTGATACAGCTTGTAAGATTTTTTCAGAGGCAATTGGTAACATTGCTAGAGATTGTTTATCAGCTAAAAAATACTATCACTTTATCAAGCTAATGGGGCGCTCTGCTTCGCATATTGCTTTAGAATGTGGTTTGAGCACACAGCCGAATATGGTATTAATTGCAGAAGAAATTGCAGAGAACAAGAAAACTTTGCAACAAATTACTCATCAAATAGCAGATGTAATCTGTGAACGTGCAGAAATAGGAAAAAATTTTGGAATAATTTTAATTCCAGAAGGATTGATAGAGTTTATTCCAGAAATCAGCGTTCTCATTCAAGAGCTAAATCACTTGTTAGCAGATTCTTCTATAGATAAGAAAGAAATTTTTAACAAACTAACTGAAAATTCTAAAGAATCTTTCGCCTCTTTGCCAGAGGGGATCCAGCAGCAACTTCTTTTAAATAGAGATCCTCATGGCAATGTGCAAGTCTCTTTTATTGAGACAGAAAAATTATTGATAGAAACAGTCACCCAAGAATTAAAAAAACGATGTAAAGACGGTAAATATACAGGTAAGTTTTCTGCTTTACATCATTTTTTAGGTTATGAAGGAAGAGCTGGATTTCCATCTAATTTTGATTGTAATTATTGTTATTCCTTAGGATATACAGCGGCTTTATTAATTAACCATAAAGCGACAGGATATATGTGTTGTATAACAGGATTAACAAAAAATCCTATAGACTGGCAAGTTTTAGGAATCCCACTTACTTCTCTGATGGATTTAGAATGGCGCAAAGGCAAAAAAAAACCGGTAATTAAAAAGGCTCTGGTTGATCTTGGCTCCAAGTCTTTTAGCTTTTATAAACAGCATAGAGATGCGTGGAGGTTAGGTGATCATTATCTATACCCAGGACCTATGCAGTTTTTCGGAGAAAAGCAACTAACCGATACAACTTCTTATTCCCTATCCATTGATGTATAAGCAAAAACTCTCTTTTATCAACCCTTATGAAAAAAATACTCGACGTGATCTAAAAGATATATTGTTATGGAAATTAGGATATTACGATAATGAAAAGTTAGAGAATTGCGCATCTTTTAATTATCCTGTTTCTCAAAAACAAGTCAGTCTTAGCAACTCTTTTGCAATTTGGATTAATCATAGTACTTTTCTTATTGAAATAGATGGATTGCGGATTTTAACCGATCCTATTTGGAGCAAGCGTTGCTCTCCTTTATCTTTTCTAGGGCCTAAACGTCGCCATCCCCCTGGCGTTTCTTTTAGCCAACTTCCGACAATTCACTTAATTCTCATTAGCCACGATCACTATGATCATTTAGATAAACCCACAGTATTGGCTTTGGCTAAGCATTTTCCACAAACCACTTGGATGGTACCTCAGCAAGTAAAATCTTGGTTTGACGCCCAAGAAATTTTTCCAGTGTATCAGTGTCAGTGGTGGCAAGAAAGAGTGCTTGGTTTCCCAAACAAGGATTCTAAACGAATAAAAATTACAGCTGTGCCCGCGCAACATTTTTCCGGTAGGAAACATTGGTCTTTAAATAATACTCTATGGGTAGGTTGGGTTATGGAATTCTATGAAAAAGATCAATTAGTGAAAAAAATCTATTTTGTAGGAGATACAGGATATAACCCAGTTGATTTTAAGCAAATTGGAGAGCACTTTTCTCCTATAGATCTATCTTTGATTCCCATTGGATCTTATTCCCCTCGTTCTTTTATGAGGCCTGTGCATATTAATCCCGAGGAGGCCGTAATGATTCATCAAGAAGTTGGTTCCAAATTAAGTATCGGAATGCATTGGAAAACGTTTTGTCTGTCTGATGAACCAATGAATCGTCCACCTTATGATTTATACATGAGTTTAAAAAAACACCAAATAGACCCTTCTTCTTTTCTTGCTCTGCCTCCTGGATATGCGATCAATTTTTAACCTTTTTGCGGTTTATCTACGTTCCAAAATCTATTTTTTTCAGGAAGAAAAAAGGGTATTACAACTATTTTACAGCTGCGATTTATTTCAAAAGTGCGATCTTGCTCTTAAAAAAGAGTATCGCTTCCGCAATCCTTTTACCATCTCAAAGAACTTCTTTAAAAAAAAACAGGAAAAGGAAATAGATGTTTATGGAGAGATCCCTTTAACATCACTTTTACACATTGCTCAAGAGTGTCAAATAACACCTCATGACCATGTATTTGAACTAGGTTGTGGTAGAGGTAGAGCTGCTTTTTTTCTGCGAAGTGTGTTGCTCTGCAGTGTTACTGCAGTGGACTTTATTCCTTTTTTCATATCAAACGCACAAAAAATTGTAGAAATGCTTAATATAGAACGCTTAACATTTATGTGTGAGGATATTCAATATGTAGCTTTAAGCCAAGCTACATGTATTTATCTTTATGGAACATGTTTATCGGATAGTGTGATTAAACATCTATGTATATTCTTACCTGCAAAGGTCAAAATCATTACACTAAGCTATCCTTTAAGGGATTATCATCAAGGGTTTAAGACAATTAAACAGTTTGCTGTTCCTGTGCCTTGGGGAAAAATCGAAGTGTTTATAAATCAGAAATAAGTTCGAGTCATTTTATTATGGTTTTTTACATAAAAACTATAATCAATCCTTTTAAATTAATAAAAATATTGTTAAATTAAAATTAACGAAGATAATTAATTGATGTCTTTATTTAAAGAGAGTTTGCTTGGTATCTATGTTCTGAAATAAGAACTCTTTCAACCAAGATTCTCAGATTACAGGTCATCGATTAGATGGCAAAGACCATAAGTTAAGTGTCATTCACTACTTATCATCCACCCAGTCTGAGAAAACAGGCTCTCTTGACCTTCCCTTTTTCCATTCTACTTATGAAGATAAGTAAATGGCTTCTAAGAGGGAGGGTTTTTTTTCCGAAGTTGTTCGAAATAGCTTACCCGCTTCTGCATCTCTCTTTCAAAACCGTAAGACTTAGGATGATAAAACTTGCATCTTATCAAATCCTGCGGAAAATAATTTTGTCCTGAAAAAGCAAAGGGTAAATCGTGATCATATTGATAGTCTTTCCCATGTCCTAATTCGGCATCGAGCTTTGTGACAGAATTGATGAGAAAAGCGGGCGGGGGAAGGTGAGAGGTTTCTTTAGCCAGTTCTTTGGCTTGATTAAATGCGATATAAAGCGCATTACTTTTAGGGCTTAATGCTAGATAAACAGCCGCTTGAGCTAGAGCTAGCTCTGCTTCTGGAGACCCTAGCTGCGCAAATGCTTCCCAAGCATGAAGAGCAAGTCCAAGTGCTTGTGGGTCAGCAAGCCCTATGTCTTCTACAGCCATACGAATGAGTCGACGGGCTAAAAACTGTGGATCTTCTCCTGCATTTAGCATACGAGCAAGCCAATATAGAGCTGCATCGGGATCAGAGCCGCGAATGGATTTGTGCAATGCAGAAATTAACTGGTAGTGTTGATCTGATTGTCTATCATACAAGGGAGATTTTTTTTGCAATAATGAAAGAAGGTCTTGCTCCTCAATCAGTTGCTTTTTTATGAGAAGAGGTTCTAGATTTTCAATCAGGTTAATTAGGTGCCGTCCATCTCCTTGAGCTGCTGTAATTAGCATTTCTTTTGCTTTTGGACTGAGTGAAAGTTTTGTGTATTTTTCTTCATATCTATGCATAATCTTCTGTAAAGAAGAAGAATTCAGAGAATAAAGCTGTAACACTCTTAATCGAGATAAAAGAGCGTTGTTTAAAGCAAAGGAAGGGTTTTCTGTAGTTGCTCCAATAAGGATAAACAAACCTCCTTCTAAGTAAGGAAGAAATAAGTCTTGCTGGGCTTTATTCCATCGATGAATTTCATCTACAAAAAGGATGGTTATTTGCTTTTGTAAAAGGGGATGTGTTTGCATATCTTGAATGAGTTTTTTCACATCAGATGTTGCATGGGAAACAGCGCTCATAGAAATAAAACGCGCGTCAAATGCTTTAGAATAAGCAAGGGCTAGAGTGGTTTTTCCCGAACCAGGAGGTCCCCAAAGCAGTAAAGAAAGCGGTTTTTTTTGAAAAAGGGTAGTTTTTATTAATCCTTTTTCTGACAAAAGATGCTCTTGTCCTGCAATTTCATCTAATTGAGTAGGGCGCAAACGTTCTGCAAGAGGAGTTATCATATTTTCTCTATATTTTTACCTATTATAGAGAAAAACCTACATATTGGGACAGAGCTGTTTTTTTAATGCTTTTTTTGTACCCAGCTAGATTTACGACGTGCATAAATCAAAAAAGGTATACCGCACATAAATATAAGACCGCTTAATAGGAAAGCACAGTAAACCCAGGGATTTCCTGTATTTAATTGGGCAGGAGGAACAAAAGCAAGAGTGATTACAAATAAAGAAGTAAGAATTCCTAAAGAACCAAATAACCAAATCCCTTTATTTTTAAAAGGAACTTTATAAGCCCTAGGAACATGCGGCTTGGAATAGCGCAAGATAATGGCTGAGAGAAACATCAGAATATACATGATTAAGTAACTTTGAGCGCTTAAGGCGGTAAGAATCCAAAAAGCACCGCTAACATTAGGCATATATAAAAAAACAAATCCTGCCACAGAAACAATAGTTGCTTGAAATAGCAGCAGTCGAGTAGGAACATTGCGTTTATTTACCTTTTGGAAAAAAAGGGGTAAATTTCCATGTGTAGATGTGGTATATAAGCCTTTAATAGGCCCGATCAACCAAGAGTTAACTTCAGCTATAGCTCCAATAACTAATAGAAAAGCCAAAATGGGTAAAATCCAAGTCAATTGATAATATTGAAAAAAGATTGCACACGCATCCATCAGGCCAGAAACAAAGCTAATATCTGCTTTAGGAATTACGGCTCCAATGGAAAGAGAGCCTAACATAAATAAACTAAATGTGATAATTGCTGCTAATACAATAGCTATGGGATAATTTTTTCTAGGATTTTTTACATCGGATGCATAACCAGCAGAAACCTCTAAACCTGCAAATGCAAGAAATAGTCCCGCTAAGAAAACTAAGTTGCTAATATCTTTAAATTCTGGAATTAAAGCATGCCAGCTTAATTCCATTTGCGTAGGACGTCCTCCTAAGATCCAGATCACACCCAAGGAAATGATGAGTATTCCAGGAGCAATAGTTCCTGTAATTACTCCAATAGTGCTAAACCAACTTGATGTTTTAATTCCAAAATAATTAAAAAAGGTCATTCCCCAAAATCCCAGTAAAATTACAGATAATATGAAAAACTTATTTTGAGAGAGATTAGGAGAGATTAAATAGGCTAAAGTGCCAGCCACAAAAGATAAAATGACTGGGTACCAAGCAACATTATGTATCCATTGCATCCAAATAGCAAAAAAACCCCAACGATCGCCTAGAGCTTCTCTAACCCAAATATAAACGCCCCCTGATTTTGGCCAACCAGTAGCTAATTCAGCGGAGATTAAAGCGCAAGGGATTAGAAAAAAAAGAGCAACAATGAGAAAAAAGAAAATGGCACTTAATCCAAACTCAGCAACTAAAGGCAAATTACGTAAGCTTGCCATAATGGATACGTTTAACATTGCAAGCACAAATACGCTTAAGACCCGTCTAGGGTTATCAGAAGAGCTTCTCATTATTACCCCTTAATTCAACTTATTAGTAAAAATAAAATCATTTAATTTTATTATTTCTCAATATTTTAATAATTAAATTGTTATGTTTTTTTATAGCAAGAGTGGGTTTTCATTTTAATTAAAAAATGGTAATTAATAGTTAAGAGCTATGAAAAACAAATGTGTTTTCATTTCAGGTTGCACTTTAGGTTGTATTGTAGCTTTTTAAATAGAACCACTTTAAACCCATATGGAGAAATCATGAAAGAGCATAATAAACCAAATCATCATCAACCACATAAACCTCATTGCCCTCCAAAGCCTTGCGGTCCTGGTCCTTGTAAGCCACATAATCCACATCACAAACCTGGCTGCGGTTGTTAACAACCCTTTTGAGTTGAGCGAATTTTTTAGCTCAACTCATCTAAAAAACTCTTAGGCTTTCAAAAAAAGATATAAAACATAATAATAATCTATTGAGCTTTTATCATGTTTTTAGTTTGAGAAAAAACTCGTTTGTTTAGTATATCAACAATCATATCTTTTTGACCAAGAGGCATTAATGAGTAAACTTCTGCTATATTTATACATGGTTCTATGTACTATATCTATTATTAGGGCGCAAGAAAAGAATGAAGAATTTTCTCAAGTAGCTGCTTTTGAACCAAAAGAGAATCGAACTACTATTTATACTTCTAAGGGAGATATTACCTGTCATCTTTATCATAAAGAAGCGCCTCTTTCTGTGGGATTGTTCATAGAGTTGGCAAAAGACGGTTTCTATAATGGTTTGACTTTTTATCGTATTGTGCCTAAATACGTTGTAGAAGCAGGCGACCCGGATGGGCACGATTTTAGAATTGCAGCAGAGATAGGACAATCTCATCAGAGAGGTGCTTTAGCTTGGCTTAGACTTCCTAATTATCAAAATCCTGAGAAGCTTTCCAGTGGTTCCCAGTTCTATATTACATTAGAAAATCTTTCTAACTTAGACCAAGAATATTCTGTTTTTGGACAAATAATTGATGGAATGGATATTGTGGACCTTCTTGAAGAAGGAGATGTAATTAAAAATATAAAAATCTTTTCTCTAAATGAAAACTAAAAATGTAAGAAAACTCCATAATTAATGGATTTTTTTTAATCTTAGATAGTTAAATAAAAAAAATTTTTTTAGTTATTTTTTTAAAAAAATCACTTTAAGAAACCCTTCTGAAGGGTTTTCTTTTTTTTGTTTTCTAATTGAAGTCAACTATTTTTGATTTTTTTTTAATTTTATTTCTTTTTTATGTATATTAATAATTATAGGGTATAACAGATTGTTATGAGTTAGTTTCACAATCGTAATACCTAAATTTGGAGGATATATGGTTAGAAAACGAACAACTAAAAAAACTGGTGCTAGAAAAACAGCTAAAAGAACAGCTAGAAAAACTGGTGCTAGAAAAACAACAGCTAAAAGAACTGTTAGGAAAACAGCTCGTAAGACAGCTCGTCGAACTACTAGAAGAGCTACAGCTCGTCGTAAGTAAGAATCGGTTGTTTTTTTCAGTTATCGAGCAAGATGACATATAAGCTTGCTCGATTTTTATTTAAGAGAATTTACCTTCTCGTGCCATTTCTGAAATGGGTTTTCTTG
>PSRO01000068.1 GCA_003176115.1 Chlamydiota bacterium
AACATACATAATATACCTCTTTTTTCGCAATTCCTTTTCTCTCTTTTATCCACTTTCTCATAGAGGAAAAAAATATAAACACCATGGAATTTAAGCCAAAAAGGGTCTGAGAATTACATAACTTGCCATCCCCGCTAAGTAACCAACACCCACAGGAACACTCATTTTTTTAGCATAAGAGAGAAAATCAATTTTTTCGATCCCCATAATAGCCACACCTGCTGATGAGCCTATGATTAAAATACTTCCTCCCGTTCCAGCTGCATAAGCAATCATATGCCAAAAAGAAGAATCTATGGGAAATACTTCCAAAGGATACATGCCCATTGTAGCCGCAACTAAAGGAACGTTATCTATGACCGCAGAAAAAATACCTAGTAAAGTAGCAATCAAGGTCGGATTGTCAATTGTTTTATTTAACCATTCTGCTACAATTTTTAGCATTCCGGCAGATTGCAATGCTGCTACAGATAGCAAAATTCCTAAAAAAAATAACACTCCTGAAGTATCTACTCGAGTAAGCACATGAGGTACCCTTAAATGCTTTCTTTCCTCATGCGGATAGTGCATGAGATCTGTAACAATCCATAAAAGAGCTAAAGCTAAAATGACTCCCATAAAAGGAGGAAGTCCTGTTAGCCCTTTAAAAATAGGAACAAAAATCAAACCCCCTATTCCTAAACAAAAAACAACCTTAGCTCCAGGTTCAGCGGGTTCTACTTTTTGCAAATCAGCAGAAGTAAATCTTCCCTTTAATCTTAAAGAATACCAAATAAGAGGAATGAGCAATGAGATTACCGATGGGATAATTAAGGCTTTTATCACAGCAAAACTAGAAAGTTGACCATTGATCCAAAGCATTGTGGTTGTAACATCTCCAATTGGCGTCCAAGCACCTCCTGCGTTTGCGGCGACCACGACAATACAAACCATTAAAAATCTCTCTTTTCTATCAGGGATTAATTTACGCAACAAGGATACGATTAAAATAGTTGTGGTTAGATTATCAAGAACAGCAGAAAGAAAAAATGAGGCAAATGAACTGACCCATAACATTTTTCTTTTAGATCTTGTTTTCAATCGGTCTGTAATAATCTTAAAGCCACGGTGAGAATCAATAAGCTCTACTAATGTCATAGCTCCGATTAAAAAGAAGATAATTTGTGAAATCTCTGAAACATGATGGCTCAAATCATATAAGTTAGACGAATTTTTGTATGACATATAAATCGTCCAGCAAATAGCACCAATAAGCAGTGCAACAGCTGTTTTATTCACTCTGATATAATATTCTAAAATAATTGCTAAATACCCCAAGGCAAAAACAACTACAATCAGAAAACATTCCATTTTCTTAAAGCTCCTTGATAAAATTAATAACTTTTAAACAATTCCTGCTTGAACAATATCGTGCATGCGTAAAATGCCTATTACGGTACGATCCTCTAATACAACAGGCAAAATCGTGATATATCTTTTTGGATTTCTTTGCATGAGAGCTAATGCATCCCAAGCAAGTAAATCTCGGTTTACGACTACAGTAGAGCTTGTCATTAAATCCCTCATTGACTGCTCTAGAGCAGAAGCACCCCTCACCTGCAGAACCCTTCGCAAATCTCCGTCTGTGAAGATGCCCAGTAGTTTTTTTGTCTCATCTACAATCAAGATTGCTCCACATTTTTTATCAGACAGTTCAAATAAAACATCAATGAGTTTATCTGAGGGATCAGCTAGAGGGACATTTTGATTGCGAAACATCAAATCTTCTACTTTTAATGTCACTTTCTTACCAATGGAGCCAGCAGGGTGGTTAAGAGAATACTTGATAAGATCAAATTGGTTTTTGTGCATCAAGGAGACAACTAGAAGATCTCCGAATAATAACTGTACCATTGTAGAGGTGGTTGGAGCCAAATTAAAAGGGCATAGCTCTTTTTCAACAGGTAAATAAATAGATAAATCAGCTAAACGAGAAAGACGTGAATCTACGTGAGAAACAACTGCTACAATAGGCGTTTTTCTTTTTTTAGCAAAAGGTATTAGGTGTAGTAGCTCTTCTGTCTCTCCACTACGACTAAATAACAAAAGTAGATCCTTTTCAGATAGGATCCCTATATCTCCATGTAAAAAATTGGTGGGAGAAAAGTACAACGCTTTTGTTCCTGTAGAAATAAGTGTCATTGCAATTTTTTCAGCAATAATTCCACTTTTTCCAACCCCTGTAAGGACCAATAACCCCGATACTTTGCTGCATTGCTTGATGACTTTTTGCAGTTGCTCTAAAGGCAAATTGGTAAAATAATGCGCTAAATATTGCTTCTGTCGATCGAGGATCTCTTGTATTTCTTGCATAAAAATTTTTGTGTTTGTGTATTTAACAGTATATGCGAATCCTATTTTTGCTTGAAGTCTTCAAAAAAAAGCCGTAAAAGATAAGCTTTTTACTTGAGGTAATAATGAGCAAAAAAATTCCTATAGCAGTAGCTCATGGTGACGGAATTGGACCTGAAATCATGAAAGCCACCTTACATATTCTACAAGAAGCTGGTGCTCCTTTAGATATCCATTCTATTGAAATAGGAGAACAAGTATACAATAAAGGTATTCTAACAGGCATTGCACACAACTCTTGGGAAATACTACGTCATACAAAAGCTTTTTTAAAAGCACCTATTACTACTCCACAAGGAGGGGGATTTAAAAGCTTAAATGTAACCATTCGCACTACTTTAGGATTGTATGCGAATATACGTCCATGCATCTCTTATGCGCCTTTTATTGCTACAAAACACCCTAAAATGGATGTAGTTATTGTAAGAGAAAATGAAGAGGATTTATATGCAGGCATCGAATATCGCCAAACGCAGGATGTATATAAATCGCTTAAAATTATTTCTCGTCCTGGCTCAGAAAAAATTATTCGTTATGCTTTTGAATATGCCTCTCATCACAATCGAAAAAAAGTGACCTGTTTTACAAAAGACAATATCATGAAATTCTCCGATGGATTATTTCATAAGGTGTTTGATGAAATTGCAAGAGAATACGCCCACATTCAGAATGAACACTGGATTGTGGATATTGGGGCAGCTAAATTAGCTGATACCCCGGAAATATTCGATGTCATTGTCATGCCTAATCTTTATGGAGATATCCTCTCTGATGTAGCAGCCCAAATTTCTGGATCAGTTGGAATTGCAGGCTCTGCAAATATCGGCGACAGAGGTGCAATGTTTGAGGCAATTCACGGCTCCGCTCCGAGAAGAGCTGAACAAAATGTGGCAAACCCTTCTGCTCTTATATTAGGAAGCATACTGATGCTCGTTTACTTAGAAGAAAATCTATTAGCAGAAAGGGTCCATAACGCATGGTTAAAAACAATAGAAGAAGGTTTTCATACATATGACATCTTTAAAGAAGGAGTTAGTAAACATAAAATGGGGACGCAAGAGTTTGCTTCACAGGTAATTAAATTCTTAGGCAAAAAACCGCAATACCTGACCCCTGTCACCTATCAAAATAAGAATAAGTTTCAGACCATTCATACCCACTCTCATTCTACTTCCGCTAAAAGAGAACTCATTGGTATTGATGTTTTTATCTATGCTGATAAAAATCCCACTGAAGCCCTTACCACAAATCAATGGAACGCACTTGCCTTACAAATGATCAGTAATAGAGGAGTCAAAATCTGGCCCGATGGACAGCCAGAGACCTTTTGTATTGATCAATGGCGTCTACGCTTTTTATCTAAAGACAACTCATGTATTGCAAAAGAGAGAGTTCTTGCCATCTTAGAAGAAGTATCTCAAGCAGGGTTTGATAGTACAGGCTCGGAAAACCTGTATCTCTTCGATAAAAAGCCTGGATTTTCCTAAGACTTCAAAAGTGGCCTTAAGGCCACTTTCTTGTTGTAATTCTTCTTAAAAGCGATACTATTTTTCTGGAAAACACCCTACTTACAAGTATCTCTCAATGAACATTTCCTTCTATGGGTCATTTATCAAGAGAGAATTCTTTTACTTAGTAAATTTAAAAAAATAAGGACTTCTCTTTTTTGCGTGCTTATTCTCTTTTTGCACTGCTTTTTGTTCTGGGGATAGCGGAAACAGCAATCTATCTCCCCATAGAGAGACATTAAACTCTAATTCTGGATTCATAAGATATATATAATTTCTGTGGTACAAAGGTATAACTGGCATATCGTTGATCAGAACTCTTTCTGCTTCTTCTAGGGTCAGTAAACGCTTATCTCCTTCCTCATAATTAGAACGATTGATTAGCTCAATAAATTTTGGATTTTCCCAACCCGTGCGATTCATTTTATAGCTTTTATACTTAAACCTTTGAAGGACATTTATTGGGTCGTCATAGAAAGCAAGCCAACTACCAAGGCACATAGAATAGTCACCATTATTTAATTTATCTGTAGCAACGCTAAAATCTAACTTTTCTAGTTTTAGAAAAATTCCAAAAGCTTTTACTAATTGCTGCTGAATAATTTGTACTATCTCATCTGCTCCATAAATCCGAGAATAATAAAAAAAAGTTAACTTTTTAAAAGTATCTTTAGTAATACCAAGCTCTGCTATTCCTTCATTGAGCAAGATATTGGCTTGAGCCACATCATTATCTTCGAAAAATTGGGAATATCGATTTTCTTTTAAGCAAGGAGCTACTAGACCTGTTGCGCACAGACCAGCCTTATAAGCAAGATTGATTGAATCCGTTTTAATATTTTTCTTAGATCCTTTCCCCAACATTCCTATTAATTCTTGGCGATTAATGGCTAAAGCAAAAGCTTTTCGAATCTTCGCATTATTAAAAGGTTGTTTGGTTGTATTGAGATGAATAAATACAGAATAAGGTTGTGGCTCTGAGTTAAAGGTCCATTGTTTTTCTAGCTCAGACACCTCTTCTAAAGGAATATCCGTTAAAGAGTCACCAATCATATCAACTTTTCCTTTCTTAAACATTTCTAATGTTACATGATCACTTTCGATGATATTAAATACGATTTTTTCTGGGTGCTTATCCTCTATTTTTCTATAGTGAGGATTAGCATTTAGAACAATTTGATCCCCTTGCTTAAAGCTTTCCAATATAAAAGGTCCATTACACAAAAATTGAGCGCCTGTCTGGCTTGCCCAATTAGGATTTTTTCGATCTTGCTCAATGTTTAAAGGATAAAAATAAGGTAGAGAAAGTAATTTAAGAAAATAAGGAGTCGGGTGTTCTAGCTCAATCACGAGGGTTTTTTGATCTAGAGCTTTTATACCCACCTGGTCCAGAGAAATAAGTCCTTCTTTAGCTTTTTTTGCATTTTTAATAGGTTCAAATTGATGATATCCTATCGAAGGAAACTTAGGATCAAGAGTATCCTTCCACGACTGCTCAAAATCATAAGCGGTAACAGGCTTACCATTAGACCAAAGGTTATCTCCTAAAGTAAATGTATAGGTAAGCTTATCATCTGATACTTTATACGATTCAGCTTGAGCAAGTTTAATGGATCCATCAGGATATCGTTTAACAAGTCCTTCAAAAAGCAAAAAAATCACCTGAGACGAAAAAACATCTGCTGCTTTACGCGGATCAAATGTTTTAGGAGATGTTTTCATATGTAAATTAAGCATAACAATCCTATTTATCAGTGTAAATGAAGAAGTCAACATGACAATGCAAGCAGTAATAAACCCAAAAATGGATATATTTCTTAGGACAGGGCCTCTTAGTTTCTTTATGATACAAGAAAAAAACGCTAAGATATTGCTTGAAATTTTATGATTCATGTTAAATATCCTTAAAGATTAATTGTAAGATTTATAAAGATATATTTTCAGGTATATATTCCACAACAACAAAAGAAAAATTTAAGCTAGTTTTATTAAACTCTGAATAAAGAATGGAATTTAGAGAATCTTTCGCACTAATCTGCATCTGAAATTAATGAACAACTCTAGAGAAACCCTCCCTCTATTCTCCATCCGAGTTCTTTGTCTTTGAGTCATTAGATCTCTTGCATAACTCAATTTTAAAGTTCCTATAAATTCCGGCTATAAGATTAAATCTTAAACAGAAACGTTTCCGCCGATTTCTATAACGGCCAGAGAGTATTGTAAAACGCTTAAACAAGTCAATGACATTTTCATTCATAGAATGTTCTCTAGCTAGATATGGGTTGTTGTGTTTTTCTTCTTTTGTTAGAGGGTTTTTTCGTTTTTCTTTTGGGCATTTGTGTTTTTTCATGAAGCTTTTTACGTCCTTGATATCTTGTATCTGTAATTATTTTGGTATTGGAATGGATGTGTACTTTG
>PSRO01000053.1 GCA_003176115.1 Chlamydiota bacterium
TTCTTAAAGCACAGGAATATGCCATGTAAATATCATACTTCTTTGTCATGAAAATTTAAAGTTAAATTGCTATAGCTCAGATTTATGGAGCTATTAAGGATTTGGTGCTTTCAGTTACTCAGAGGGTTTATAACTACGCTCTAAAACCATTAAGGCAATTCACATGATTTTCAAGGAGATCTTGAACTTATTCGAAAGATCCTTTTTGAAAACCATCCAGGTATGTGTAATGTTCTTGATTCTACCTTTTCTGCAACATTAGAATTACAAGAATTTGTACTAGAGTATCTTAAACAGTCTTAAATTATACACAGCGATGAATCATCTTATGTAAAAGTTCTTGGATTAAAGGTGCTGGACAGCTTAATTGGTCAAGTTGCTCTAGTGCTTGTTTAAGCAGGTTTTCTGCGAGTTGTTTAGCTTGGATTTTACCTAAAAGCGTAACTGCCGTGGTTTTATTTTCTTCTTCTATATCGAGTAAATCATCAACTATTTGAAACCCAAGTCCAATTTTTTGTCCACACTTGTATAAAAGTTGCATGTCTTGATCGGAAGCATTGCCAAGAATGCCCCCAGCTTCGAGAGCAGCAGAAATCAAAGCTGCTGTTTTCCCACGATGCATTTGTTGCAATATCGACCAGGAAATATTTTTTCCCTCTATTAAGAGATCGATTACTTGTCCTCCAATTAATCCATCCGCACCAGATCTTTTTGCAAGGAGTTGAACTAAGTGGAGTTTTTGCTCAGCAGAATAAGAGGGAAGGGAGGAGAGGATTTCAAAGGCATAAGTAAGTAGATAGTCCCCTGTGATTAAGGCCTGCCACTCTGGATACGCTTTATGCAACGTGGGTTTTCCTCTGCGCATGTCATCATTGTCGATACAAGGCAAATCATCATGAATAAGAGAATAGGTATGGATGAATTCAATAGCGCAAGCAGGCAAGATAGCTTGAGAAAGGGGAACTGTGAAAGTAGATGCTGTTGCTATTAGTAACAGAGGACGCAAGCGCTTAGCAGGAGCTAAAAGAGAATAACGTGCAGAAGAAAAAAGAGGTGCGTATGCTGTAGTTAACTTAGGTGTAACCAGTCTTTCTAACGCCTCTTCAAGCTCAATTTGTGCTTGAGATAGGAATGATATTTTGCTCATGTATTTTCTGAGTATTTAGTTGCTCATGGGAGTGATTTATTGGTATGCCAATTCCAAAATAAGCAAAACCGAGTTTTTCCATTTCTTTGGGTTGATATTGATTGCGGCCATCAAAAAAAGCTAGATGACGCAAAAAAGGAATGATTTTAGTAAGATCAATATAACGAAACTGTCGCCATTCTGTAGCAAGCACAATGGCATCGGCTCCTTGCGCAGCTTCATATTCATCTTTGCAAAAAGTGACTTGATGGCAATCTCCTAAACGTTTACGCATAGTTGGCATGGCTACAGGATCAAATAAACGTAAATGAGCTCCTTGTGATAATAGGATTTCAATGAGAGAAAGTGCAGGGGATTCACGAATGTCATCTGTATGAGGCTTAAAAGAAAGCCCCCAGATTGCAATTGTTTTATTAAAAACCCCGTCAAACTGGTTAAAATAGCGGCAAATTTTATCTGCTAGCACTTTTTTTTGCTGTATATTCACATTTTCTGTGGCCCGCATTAATGATAAATCTAAATCATATGTTTCCGCTGTAGCACAAAGCGCTCTGATATCTTTTGGAAAACAGGAGCCTCCATAACCCATACCAGCATATAAAAAATGGTAACCAATTCTTTGATCTGCGCCAATAGCTATCCGTATATCATTAATGCTAGCACCTGTCTTTTCACATAAGCCAGAGAGTTCGTTCATAAAAGAGATTCGCAAAGCAAGCATAGCATTTGCTGCATATTTTGCTAGTTCTGCAGAAGAAGGTGCCATAATTAAGATACGATCGTGGTTAATGGTAAAAGCAGAGTAAATCTCACGCATGATTTTAGCGCTATCGGGATTATCCACTCCAATAATAATACGATCAGGCTTCATGCAGTCATTGATTGCATTGCCTTCTTTTAAGAACTCAGGATTAGAAACGACATCAAAGTCGATGAGTGTATTGTTTTCTTTAAGAATTTGTGCAATATGTTGCTTGACCAAAGAGGCAGTCCCTACAGGTACTGTTGACTTGTTGACAATGAGGAGTTGGTGTTTCATGTGCTGGGCTATAGAAGAAGCGGCAGAAAAGACATAGGAGAGATCACAACTACCATTTGCTTTAGAAGGAGTTGCTACAGCGATAAAACATACTTGGGAAATTGCAGTAGCTAGCTGATAATCTGTAGTAAAGCTTAGTCTACAATCTTCCACATTGCGTTCAATTAACTCTTTTAGACCAGGCTCATAAATGGGGATTATGCCTTTTTGCAAATTTTGAATTTTTTGCTTATTAATATCTAAACAAATGACATGATGGCCCATTTCAGCAAAGCAAGCTGCTGTTACCAGTCCAACATACCCGGCACCAATAATCGCAATGTCCATATTTTCTTATCGTCTTTTTAAAAATTTATTGTATTTGTAACTTCAGATAAAAAGCCATCTTTTAAAATGAGCGTTCGATCACATAAACGAGCTGCTTTTAGATCGTGAGTGACAATAATTATACTTTTTCCCTGTTCTTTCACTAAACGAAGAAGCAGATCGTAAACCATCTCTGCATGAAAAGAGTCAAGACTCCCAGTTGGCTCATCTGCTAAAATAAGACCGGGATTGTTACATAAAGCGCGCGCAATGGCAAGTCTTTGCTTTTCTCCACCAGAGAGAAGTTTAACAGGCAGAGAAGCATGTTCTTGCAGTCCAACAGCAGATAATAAACCTAACCCAAGATCTTGTTTGTGAAAACACATGCGTGCAATTTTTGCTGGCATAATCACATTGTCAATTACGCTATAGTTTTCCAAAAGATAATGAGATTGAAAGACAAATCCAAGCTTTTTTTTACGTATAGCATAACAATTTGTCTTTTTTATATTTACGCCATCGATGATTAGTTCGCCCTTAGATGGCGTATCTAATGTACCTAAAATATGCAATAGCGTGCTTTTCCCTGCTCCAGATTTTCCTACAATGGCCAAAGACTCTTGATGATTAATGGTTAAATCAATGCCTTTTAGTAATTCTGTTTGCTGGGGAGAATAAAATGATTTCTTTATGTTCTTAGCTATTAAAACGGTCATTATTCAGACCTCAAAATAGCGCTTACATTTAGGTAGCACGTTTTTATGGCAGGGGCAAGAGCTGCAAACAAAGATAGAATAGGGGTTGTAATGAATACAAATTGGATGGCTCGAGAGCTAAACTGAGAAGGAATTATTTGTCCAAAAAACACAGGATTTAATAGGGCTTGTCCTTGTAAAAAGCTTAAAGCAGAAATAACAAGATCTAGGTGTTTTAATGTAAACATCCCAGCTGCAATTCCAATGCAGCAACTCATTAATCCCATGACCATCCCACAGAAGCCAAAAATGAAAAGAATGCTTTTTTTACTAGCTCCCATAGCTAATAAAATACCGATTTCCTTTTTTTTATTATCAACTAAAATCACAAGCTGCGAAATGATATTACAACAAGCTACCATTAAGATAATAACTCCTACTAAAGTAAATAAATAACGATCGCTAGCAAACTGCAGCAGCATATCTTTTGCAAAATCATATTCTGTAAAAGGGGTTACTTTCCAATAAGCAGCTATTCCTTCTTCTTCTAACTGTTTTTCCAATTCCTTTTTAATGAAATCTGTATCTGTAGGATTAGCAACCCAAACACATACTCCATTTGATTCTGTTTTATTTAAATGAAAAGAGGCATTGGAAGCGTTAATGGTTTGAGTGATACAAGGAGGAACTAAAACGCTTTTATAGCCAGAAAACAGAGGTCCTGGATCATAGAATCCCGCTATAAAAATAGGTAAGCGTTGTTCTTGAACAGCGCTCATGCTTAGACTCGAATAAGATAGATAGCCGCGATCTGCTACTTGCACCCCTTGGTCTTGAAAACTTTTAGCTAAAAACACACCGGTTTCTTGGACCAAGTCAGCAGAGGGTTTACACCATCTGCCTTCTGCAACTTCTAGTCCATCACCAGACACCCTGCCCTGTAATAAATGATTTTTAAAAGGCATTTCAACAGTAAAAAATACATCCTTTAAGGTTTTTGCTTGAGAGGGAACTTCTGTTTTAACTACATGCAGCAAACAAGATTTTTCTAGAAAAATAGGTTTACCTATCAAGTAGGAAGATTTATTTTTTTCTATAAAGTAGATTCCTTGTTGTGTTTTTTTTATCACCCCTTTTTGAAAACCAGGAAAAACCCCTTCATTTTCCGTCAGTAGAACACAAGAGAGATCTGAAACAGATGCCTGCGCAGGTAAAGGTACTTCTTCAGGAAGCATACTTATGGGAATTTCCCAACTATGCTTTGGTTTAAGAGACTCAACAGTAATTGAGCGCAGGGCATCGTTGATTTGAGATCGAGAGAATAAACGAGCGAGCTCATCGGTTCTTAAAGGGACAATCAATGTACTTAAGAAAGGATTTTTTTCAGGGAAAGAACTTAAATACGAAGCTTGGGTTAAATAGCTCTGGGTTGCCTGTTCTTCTGGCTTCTTTCTAATCATTTGCAGACGTAGCATAGCCCCACTTACTTCAAAATCCTGATAGGTAATCTTATGCGTATTTTCTAGTCTTTGTAAAATAGCATAGAGTTCTTTGGCTAAATCTTTTGTTTGCTCCTTTGCTTTGATATGAAAGGGGAGCTCTTTATCATAACTGTCGTCATAGGGATCTGTCTTTAGAGAAAGAACTTTTTCTCTAATTGTTTTATGGCGATATTGGGACTTATGAGCTAAGGCATCTATTTGATAATAGTAAGAAGAAAAATATGCATCTGTAGGCGTGATTCTTATAGAGGAATGAACAGTTGTTAACTTTGTTTTCCAATTATTTTCAATGCCATCGGTTACCGATAAGAAGATTACAATTAACCAAACGACTAGGGAAAGAACTAAAATGGATAAAACGGAAATAAGTGCGGAGGATAGATGCTTTTTACGGGGTATTAAGTATTTGAAAGCAATTTTTAGCTCAAACATTAATACCCATAGATTAGAAAATTACTTTGCTTGTTTAAAAATGACGTGCTTTCTAAGCGTCTTATCGTATTTTTTTAGTTCCTTGCGCCCTGTAGAAGTACGCTTATTTATGGTAGTCCAATAACATTCATTGCTTTCTGTACTTTTCATTTTAATGGTTTCACGAGCTGATTTAGCCATACTATACCTCTTTTTTTAACAACTCATTTTAAGGCAAGCACTTATTAATCAACAAGAAAAATAGGTGGAGATTTTCTGTGAATTAACACTTAAAAATTTATGAAACAAGCCTTCTTATAAGATTAGCCGTTCTTATACAAGAAAAAGAAGGTGACAGCACAGCAGCGTTAGGCCTTAGCACTAGATCAGCTAAACCGGTTATAACAAAGCCTTGTAATAAAAGCTCTAGTATTAGAGTCTGATCTACTTTTTTGTGATAAGGATAGCTGTTCCATAACATACGGATAGCAGTAGGAGTATTTTTAAAACTGGTAAATAAGCTCGTTTGGATATCCACCTCAGAAAATTTTTTTAATAGATCCAGCGCAAGATTGCCTAAAGGCAACTGTATTCCTGTTTTCTTAAAAAAAACTTCTCTTAAGAATTGATTCTTTAGTTCTTTTGCTTCTGGATCTAGTGCTTTTAGCTTTTGTTGTATCCTAAAAATAAGCTCTTGGATGTCATCTTGTTGTAGAATGGTAAGATACTCTTTAAGTAGCATAAGAGATTTGTCAACGGAGAAATTTAAGATTTGGAGCACTTGTTGCTTTACCGGTTGAGACAAAAGCTGTTGCATCACAGGATAAAATACAGGAGTAAATAGATTATTTAATGACTGATTGCCTATATGAGGATTCGTCCATAGAGCGGCACACGCTAGCATTTCAAGTTTTGAAGGACAAATTTGTTCGATAGTTTTCGTTAAAGCTAACCGACTAAGTCCCTTTGAGGAGCTGGTGATTACCTGATCTGTAATTGCAGAAGCAGCTGATTGTAAGTACTGCCTTTTTGCTTCTCCACTCGAAACGCGAACAGCTAATCCCTTAAGCTGCTGGTAGCTTTCTTGAATGGAGGCTTGATTATACGCCAAAGAGGATACAACAAGAGGAAGAACAAAGGAGGAAATGGTAGAGCTTTCTGTAAAATCTAAATAATATTCAGTAGCTTTTGATGCAGCTATTGCGGGAACAATTTTATGAAAATAATCTCTAAAGGGTTCATCGGTTTTAAAAAACCACATTCCACCATAAGCACAAATGATTTCAAGAAACATTTTTACTACTTCTTTTGCAGCCTCTTCAATTTGCTCTTGGTAATACAGACCCATAGCTGACATTCCTGATACGGCACATAATTGTAGCAATGTCTTTTGCGCATGAGACGATACAAAGTAACGACTAGATGTTACGGTTAAAATAGAGGAGCTACTCACAATCACTGAAATTTTTTTTAATAATGTCATTAAAGAGCTGCTGGCTAAAGCAAGAGGGCTATACGATTCAGGGATAGCATCTAATATATCATTTAAAACAGGAGCTAATAAAGAAGGGGTATAACTACCTAGTGCTTCTCCCGTATTCTCTTCAATGGCTGAGAGGATTGAGTTGATAGCAATGTTTCCTTCTATAGCACGTAGTTCTTCCAGATGTAAATCTTCTGTACATATAGATCGATGTAGCGTTACTAATACACGTAGCTCATCGCAATAAGATATAGCTTCTGCGATTTTTTCCCTATCAGGGTTATTTAGATGCTGGCTATTTACTAACTCTTCTTTAAGCTCTTCAAGAGCTTGTAATTCTGGGATTCTTTGCCAAGGTATGTATTTTGTATGTAGTTGCTCGCAATAAGTAGAGAGTTTTTTAAGTTTTACTAACAGCTGATTCTCCACCAAAGCTATTTGCCCAGCTCTTCTAGAAAGAATATGACAAATTTTTTGGTAAATAGATGCCATGCCTGTCAAATTTGCCATGTATTTTGTAGAGAACAAAATACCAGAAATAGCTGAACTTCTGGGATGCCGCAAGATAGGGTAAACCACGTTAATGGTACCTTGCAGTTGGTTATTCCAAGTATTTAAAAAGCGAGCGGTTTTTGTTTTTAGATAACCAATACCCTGAGTATAGGGGGCTACTGCGTTCAGAGCTAAGCCTGGGGCTTGATTTAGATTACGATAAAAATATAAAGGTGTTTCTAGGCTCATAGTATTTTTATTGTTTGTAAATGATAATTTAGTGTTTTTATAATACTATTTTACTATTTAATTATTTAGATTTAATTAACTAAAGCGTTAATTGTGTATTAAGAAAATTTTTTAGATGCTTATAGGTTTTTCCAAAGAGGAATGCGGATCATAGGTTCAAGAGATAAATCATCTACTTGCTTGTTAAGCAAATGGTGATAGCCTAAGCCTGCAATCATGGCAGCATTATCCACCGTAAGTTCTTTAGAGGGAAAGAAGAGAGGAAAAGCACAGTTTTTTTCATAAAAAATATCTCTAAACCTTTGATTATTAGTAACTCCTCCTCCGCATACAATAGCTCTGCAATGAAAAGCATCGGCTGCTTGTAGGGCTTTTTGCACAACATCACTAAGTGCTGTTTCTTGAAAAGAAGCAGCTACATCTTTTTTTTGAGCCTCAGAGATTATTAAAGGAGAGGTTTTTGCAGGGTTTTGCCCTTTAATAGCATAAAGCACACTTGTTTTAAGCCCAGAGAAGGAAAAATCCCAAGGAGATCCTTTAATGCGGCAAGGTTTAAAAGCAAAAGCTGTAGAGTTACCTGTTTTAGCTAAAGCCTCAATAGAGGGCCCTCCAGGATAGGGAAGGGAAAGCATTTGAGCTACTTTATCAAAGGCCTCTCCGATGGCATCATCTTGGGTTGTGCCTATAAATCGATAAGAGCCAATAGTTTCAATTTTTACCATAAAGGTATGTCCCCCTGAAATAACAAGTCCTAGGCTGGGGAAAGGGGGAGGAGAGTTAGGAGGCATCATAGCGGCGTATAGATGAGCTTCTACATGGTTTACTCCTATGAAAGGCATTTTCCAAGCAAGAGAGAGCGCTTTAGCAGAATTAAGACCAATAAGTAAGGCTCCAATCAGCCCAGGTCCTTTAGTAACTGCAATTCCATCAAGAAAGGAAGGTTGCAATTTTGCTTGAAATAGAGCTTGCTCGATAACAGGAATGATTACATCCACATGCTGGCGGCAAGCAAGCTCTGGGAACACACCACCATAGGGCCTATGCAACTCTATTTGTGAATAGATGACATTAGCTAAAATTTCCGTCCCATTACGCACAATAGCGCAGGCTGTTTCATCACAACTGGTTTCTATTCCTAAGACTAGCATGCAATCAAATATAGCAAAACAAGGAATATTTTTGCATGACTTAAAACTTGCTTTAAACAAATTTAAAATTTTATTTAGACAAAAAACATATAATCATTATTATTTTTTGATATAGCTAAAATTTTTTTAGCTTTTTAACCGAAAAATAGGAATGATCTATGAACATATTCAATGCACAGCGCAAATGCTTAAAAGCAATCTTAACCGCTCTATTGCTAAGTAACTTCTTATCTGCACAAGTGGTAAATGATTTAGAAAAATTTACTATAGAGGCATCGGAAGGAAAGAGTATTTATGACTTTTCTACAGAGGAAATCTATGAGCAATTACAAGAAAAGGGCATTGTCTTACTGCGAGGATTTGATGTTTCTACTCGTGATTTTATCACGTTTTCCAATCAATTTCCTGATACTTTTCTCCCTTATCAAGGAGGATCCGTCAGGCCTAATGTGGATGGAGACCCAACTGCCATTATCATTACGGAAAAAGATGGGAATCATTCTGTGTATTTTCATGGTGAACAATACTATCAAAAGATTCGGGCTACAACTTTTTGGATGTATGCCTTTGTTCCTCCAATAGCCGATGGAGCTACACTGCTTTGTGATGGTAGAGAGCTTTATGCCCGATTACCAGAAGAAATTAAGCAACTATTTATGGATAAAAAAATTAAATACTCTAGGTGCTTTCCTCGTGCAAAATGGCAAAAAATTTATCAGGTTACTTCTGAGGAAGAACTAGAGCCGATTTTAAACAAGCAACGGATTAACTACTTTATTGATGAGAAGTCTACTCTTCATACAACCTATATAACAGAGGCAATTCAACAAGAAAAATGGGCTGATTCTCTCATCTTTATTAATAATGCCTTAGAAATTTTAGAGGATATGCAAGAGATGCATCCAAAGTATAATTTGGAAAAAACCCAAGAGACCATTTGCGTAACTTTTGAAGACGATACAGAAATTCCAAAGGAAGTAATAGATCAGATTCAACAAATTATTGCAGAGATTACAATGGCTGTTAGGTGGCAAAAGAATGATATTTTAATTTTTGATAATACACGTATTTTACATGCCCGAGAAGGATTTCCAGAGGGTAGTCATCGAGAATTGATTTCTCGTTTATCGATTCATTAAAGATTTTTTCCTTTCAAGAAAGACCGTTAACGGTCTTTCTTGAATAGAATCTTTTTTCCGGCTTATTCTCTATATATGGGATTATCACTTTGGTTTTGGATTGCTTTTCATATTTTGATTATAGGATGTTTATTCCTGGACCTAAAAGTATTTCATCGATATTTGTGTATTGCAGAATATAAAACAGCTTGGATAGTCACTGGTTTTTGGGTCTTATTGGCTTTAATTTTCAACCTAGGAATCTATTTTTGGCAAGGCCCTGAGGTAGCACTCCAATTCTTTTCAGGTTATATCATGGAAAAATCCTTAAGTATTGATAATTTATTCGTTTTTTTACTCATTTTTCAAGCTTTTCAAATTCCAAAAAAGCAACAGCAAAGGGTTTTATTTTGGGGGGTATTAGGGGCTTTATTTTTTCGGATTGGATTCATTTTATTAGGTGCAAAACTGGTACACTCATTTGATTGGGTGCTTTATATTTTTGCAGTTATCTTAGTATTTACCGCGTATAAACTACTTAGAAAAAAAACAGTTTTTGATGTGCATCGCTCTTTTATTTTAAAAATTCTTAAAATTTTTTTTCCTATTTATCAAGTGAAGAATATAGATTTTTTTATAATAAAAGAGAGAGGTAAATGGAAGATTACTACTCTTTTTTTAGCTTTATTGGTCATTGAGAGTTCTGATATTCTCTTTGCTATAGATTCTATTCCTGCTGTTTTTGCTATAACTACAGATCCTTTTATTGTATATACCTCTAATATCTTTGCTATTTTAGGTTTACGTTCTTTATATTTTGCTCTATATCAATCGATGGAAAAGTTGCACTACTTGCGCTTTGGGTTAGCAGGTGTATTACTTTTCATAGCAGTAAAAATTATTTTTGCTCCCGTTTTCTCTATCCCTATTAGCTTTTCTTTGATTATCATCTTGCTTATTTTATCTTTTACCATTATATTTTCTTTTTTTTAAAAAAATATTAACAGGTAGTAGGCCGTCTTAAATTTTATATTAAGCTAAGAAGTGATAAAATGTTTGACAAATGTTGTTTTAACTAATATACAAGCAACCATTTAAAGACTTATGGCAGATGCTGAATAAGGGAGATCGATCTATGTGTTATTTATTATTTTTTTTATGTGGTTTTATGTCTATAGTTAACGCAGTTTCTCCTGAAAAAGCACTAGAGCGCTTAGTTCAGGGTAATAAGAGGTTCACTTCTGATAAATTGAAGCACCCTAATAGAACGGGTATGTGTAGAGAAGCTATAAGAACTACGCAAAAGCCTTTTGCGATTGTTTTAGGCTGTTCTGATTCAAGGGTTTCCCCAGAGATTATCTTCGATCAAGGGTTGGGAGATCTCTTTATTATACGGGTAGCTGGCAACGTCATTGATGCGGTGGGTATAGACAGCATTGAATTTGCAGCAAATCATTTAGATTCATCTATTGTGTTAGTGCTAGGTCATGAAAATTGTGGAGCCGTAGCTGCGGTTGTTACCAACCAAGCTGCTGATATACCAACTGTTGCCAAGTTAATTGAGCCTGCTGTAGAAAAGACACGTAATCTAAAAGGGAATCACTTGGTTAATGCAATTACAGCGAATATAAACCAAGTAGTTGAACAAATACAACAAACTCCTGTGCTTATGAAGCTTATTGAGAAAAAAAAGTTAAAAATAGTAGGCGGCTATTACCATTTAGAAACCGGAAAGGTGGATTTTTTCGAAAATCATCTAACGGCAGCTGCTTCATCTGCAATCCAAAGCGCTTTGGATTGAGGTGTACCCACCTGTTCTACAGGTAAGGTTTTTTTGCTAGTAGGATGAAAAAGCACCTGAGCTAGCATTTCCCTTTTATTTTCTCCTAACACGTAAATACAAATGTTGGATGCTTGGTTGATACAACTAAAAGTTAAGGTCATTCGCCAACATTTTTTTTGTGGTACATAATTGGCTATACATAATCTACCTGTAGCTTTTAGCCCTTCTGTAAAGGGAAATAAAGAAGCTGTATGGCCATCTTCTCCCATTCCTAACATAATTAAATCAAAAGGACGCTTTCCTAGCACTTTATGGATGGTTTCTTCGTATTTTACAGCGTTTTTTTCGATGTCTACTTCTGCTTCCATGCGATGAATTTGTTCCTTAGGGATGGGCATTTTATGAAAACCTGCTTGCATAGCCATGTGAAAATTGCTATTGGGATCATCAGGGGGCAATGCACGCTCATCACTGAAAAAAATATGGGTGTTGTTCCAATGCATTTGTTCTTTATAAGGAGATGAGCAAAGCTTTTCAAAAATAGCTTTTGGAGTGTTGCCGCCGGATAAAGCAACCGCAAAAAATCCATGATCGCTTAAGGCTTGCTTAGAGATGGCAATAAAATGCTCTACGCAAAAAATGAGAGTTTTTTGATAGTTACCAGGAACGATAAGATTTTTAGATTCATCTAAGGAACGAGGTCTTATGGTTTCTATTAGCATGGGTTTTTTAAATGGATATTTTGTAGAAGGTTTAATACTTGTAAATAATGAGCGGAGTTGCCTCGACGGCAAATTTCTTGAACAAGAGAACAACCAGCTCCTCCTTTAGGAAAAATATAACGAGCTGGGAGAGCGCATTGTTTAAGCGTGGTCTCTTGCACAGTAATATGATTTTGTTGCTCTGGATCTCTAGAAAACAGAAAAGAAGAAGTATCTTTGAGCAAAATGTCTATGGAAACGATTAGGCCTGTAGGCAAGTGCATATGAACAACGGGTGTAATAAAGATTTGAATAAGCCCTGTTTTTCCTTGATAGGTGCAAATGATTTGCTCCTTTTGTTCTTCCAAGCTTTTAAATTCCCATTTTAGTTGGCAGGCAAGCCAAGCTTGTAAGTATAGGGATTGAATTTTTGCATGGTAGAAAAATGTGCTTTGTTGCGCATTATAAGAAATATGTAGGGTTTGCGTCTGTTGTATTTTTTCCAATTTTTCCTCAGAGGAAAAAACAGTAGATAGAATATCTCGCCAGCTTTCTATTCGAGCCCAATTCAAGTCTGCTATATCAGCATAAACGCTTTGCTGTTTTAGGCAATATTTTGCAAATAAAGAAAGATTACAGGTTGCTTCAGAATCAAAAATGATTCGGCTTGCTAAAGGCTCTAGAGATTGCAATAGAAGTTCATTTTGGCCTAAATCTTCCCCCCAGACCAAATAGACCGGCAGATCAGGTAAAATATGAGGGAGAATCAGAAAGGGAATACGTGCTTGGGAAGAAGAAGACGCCTGAACTTCAATATAGTCACAAGCTACATCATATTCTGCTTTTCCGGAAAAAAGCATGGAAACCTGTGTAAGCAATTCTTCTTTTTGAGAAGTTTGATCGATGGTAATAAAAAGTACACGAGAAGGAAACTTTTCTACTACTGAATGAACAACTTTTTGAAAATAGGCTTTACGAGGGTTGTTATAGGTGAAAAAGATTAAATTAAAAAGACATGCTCTTATAATATTTTTCGTTTCTAAAGACTCCCAGATTCTTTTTAGTTCTTGCTCAATTTGGGCAGGGGATATGGGATAAGGAGTAGAGGGCATTTAAATCAACCTCCACTTTCTTCTATCTTGTAGTAAAAGCTGATCTGCAGTTTTTGGACCCCAGCTGCCTGCGGCATAATTAGGAAAATCTTTATCTATGTTAGCTGAGAAATATTCTAAAATCGGTGTGATGAACTTCCAAGAGTTATATACTTCATCTTGTCTTGCAAAAAGAGTATTGTCTCCGAGCATACAATCCAAAATAAGCCTTTCATATGCCTCAGGAGGGTTTATACCAAAGTAAGAGCCATAACGAAAATCCATTTTTACCGGTTGAATAGGACCTGTTAATCCGGGAACTTTACAATTGACCTTTAATGAGGTTCCTTCATCGGGTTGAATACGTAATGCAAGAACATTTGCTTCATTTCTTTTTGATAGATTTTGGAATAAAATTCCCGGAGGATGCTTAAAAACAAGTGCAATTTCTGTAGCTCTTTTGGGCAGTCGTTTTCCCGCTCGTAAATAAAAAGGAACCCCTGACCAGCGCCAATTATCAATAAATAAACGCAAAGCAGCAAATGTTTCCATATTTGATGTGGCAGAGACGTTCTTTTCTTCTCGATAACCAACTACCGATTCTGCATTGACATAACCTGCGGCGTATTGTCCGCGTATCACATGTTGATTCATGTCTTCTTCGTTAAAAGGGCGAATTGCCTGTAGTATTTTTACTTTCTCATTTCGAATGGAATCTGCTTCTAGATTAATAGGAGGCTCCATGGCCATAAGCGAAAGTAATTGCACCATGTGATTTTGTACAATATCGCGTAGTAAACCTGCTTCTTCCCAAAAAGCCCCCCTAGTGCCGATCCCCATGTCTTCAGCGACGGTGATTTGCACATGATCTACATAACGTCTATTCCATAACGATTCAAATAAGGAATTAGCGAAACGAAAAACTAAAATATTTTGTACGGTTTCTTTGCCTAAGTAATGATCGATTCGATAGATTTGATCCTCTTGTAAAAAACAGAGCAGTTTTTGCTGCAGATCTTGAGCTGAAGATAAATCACGGCCAAAAGGTTTTTCTATAATGAGTCTAGAAAACTTTTTTGTTTCTTGGGGCTTGTAAATAAGATCTGCTTTATGTAATTTTTCGCAAATCAAAGGAAAAAAACTCGGTTGCGTAGCAAGATAGAAAACGCGGTTGCCTCTAGTATCTAATTTTACATCTAAGTCTTGCAGGAAACTTTGTAGGCGTTTATACCCTTGTTCATCGTGAAATTCTGATTGGTAATAAAAAATCTGTTCTTGAAAATGTAGCCAAAGCGTTTCATCAATAGGTTTAACTCTGGAAAATTGATTAAGAGCCTCCTTTACTTCTTTGCGAAACTGCTCGTTTGTTTTTTCTTTTCTAGCAAAAGCTACACAAGCAAACTGGGGAGGGAGTTGTCCCTCTCTTGCTAAGTTATAAAGAGCAGGGAGCAGTTTTCTAGCGGTTAGATCTCCTGTAGCGCCAAAAATAACCAGAATACAAGGGTTAACAAATCGAGTTGTTATTCCAGGTTCTTGAAGAGGAGACTCAGCCATATACTTTTGCTATTTTTTTCATTTTTACAAACATAAAATCTTATCAGATCCTTAGTAAATCATACTTAATTTTTTTTTGAATGACAATTAAGATAATCTTGTAAGATGAGAGCAGCCGATTGTTCATCGCTGATTTGTGCACGCTTTTTTCGATTTACCCCACATTCTGTTAAAAACCTTTCTACTTGAGCAGAGCTTAATCTTTCATCCCAAAAAATAACAGGCACTTGAAAATGATTTTCTAAAACAGCAGCAAATGTGCGTGCATGTAGAGCCATGTCTCCTTCTTTTCCATTTAGTAGCAAAGGAAGCCCTACTATAATAGCCTCTATAGAAGAATATTTTGCTAAAAGATTTTTCAGAGCATTCAGAGGTTTGTCTTTTGCCTTGATGCTTCCAAGGGCTGTAGCAATAATTTTTCTCTCATCAGAAATGGCAACTCCTATGCGAGTTAAGCCAAAGTCAATTCCTAAAAGCCTGCCCAAGAGCTATTCCTTATTTTTATATGAAAACGCAGATTTAATAAACTCTTTGAAAAGAGGATGGGGATCTGTGGGCTTTGATTTGAATTCAGGATGAAACTGCACCCCAATCATCCAAGGATGATGTTTAACTTCTGCGATTTCACAAAGATTTCTCTCTGCAAAAATTCCAGAGAAAATCAATCCTTTTTCTTCACAGACTTCTTTATAGACATTATTAAATTCGAATCTATGGCGATGTCTTTCTGAAATAGTACGCGTACCATAGACTTTTTCCGCTTTAGTGGAGGTGCGAAGGTGACAAGTAAAAGCCCCTAGGCGCATAGTGCCGCCTAAATTGGTGACCCCTTTTTGCTCGCTTAAAAGAGAAATAACGGGATCTTTGGTATCAGGATCAATTTCTGTGGAATTTGCCCCTCTTAAACCGACTACATTGCGAACAAACTCTGTACATAGCACCTGCATGCCAAGACAGATACCAAAATAAGGAATGTGTTGCTCACGACAGTGCTTAGCAACGTAAATCTTTCCTTCCCACCCTCTTTCTCCAAACCCACCGGGTACAAGATACCCATCGCAGTTTTCTTTTGTAAAAAATGCGCTGTCTAGAACTTTTTCTGCATCAAACAGGCGAAGTTCAAGATCAAGTTGGTTTGCTAACGCTCCATGTTTTAAAGCTTCAAAAACCGATTTGTAGGCATCCTGGTGTTGAAGGTATTTAGCGACAATGCCAATCACTACTTTACCTTTGGGATTAGCTAGGTTATGTAGCATCTTTTTCCACTTTATCAAATTAGATGGAGGGGTTTTTAATCCCAGCATTTGGCAAATTTTTTCATCTAAACATTGCTGATGTAAGTGAACCGGTACTTCATAAATGCTCTCTACATCGATGATGTCTACAACACCTGTCTTTGGTACACTACAAAACAAGCTGATTTTATCCTTAATTTCCTCTTTTAAAGCTTTTTCAGTGCGACAGAGAATGATGTCGGGTATAATGCCGATTTCTCTTAGGATTTGTACAGAATGCTGTGTGGGTTTTGTCTTAACTTCTCCAGCTGCTTTTAAATAAGGGACGTAGGTGAGATGAATGTTCATACATTGATTAGGACGCTCATGACGAAATTGACGAATTGCTTCTAAAAAAGGCAAAGATTCAATATCACCAACGGTCCCTCCTACTTCTATTAAAATTACATCTAAGGAATCCTTTCCACAGTGCAAAATGCGCTGTTTAATCTCATCTGTAATATGAGGGACAACCTGAACGGTTTTCCCTGAATAGTCGCCCTTGCGCTCTCTTTTTATTACAGTCTCGTAAATCTGTCCTGAAGTAGCATTAGACAGCCTAGAGAGCTCAGCATGTGTATAACGGAAGTAATGCCCTAGATCTAAGTCGGTTTCAGCCCCATCATCTGTAACATAGACTTCTCCATGTTGCAAAGGATTCATTGTCCCAGGATCGACGTTTAAATAAGGATCGAGTTTAAGCATTCCAATCTCTAGACCGCGACTCTCCAATAACATAGCAATCGAAGCAGATGTTAGGCCTTTTCCTAAAGAAGAAACAACTCCACCAGTAATAAATACGTACTTTGTTTTATGCATACTCAAATCCTAAAAAGAGCCATTTTAATCTTAAACAGAGTTAAAATTCAATGTTATTCACTGGAGCTTTGTATTGCTTATAAAACAAAACTTTAAATAGGAGAAGAAAAAGCTTTAGTGTACAATTTTCAAAGGTGTGCTATAAGTTAAGTGTGAAAAACAAACTTTAAGTAATCCTATGCTCGATCTGAAATTTATTAAAGACAATCAAGAACTTGTACAAAAAGCAATACAGCTTAAAAACGCTAACCTGAATTTACAGGAATTATTGCTATGCGAAGCCCAAGTTGCAGAGTGTAAAAAAAAAATAGAGGTTTTGCAGACAGAGCGTAATGCCAATGCTAAAAAGGTATCTCAAAGCCCTAAAGATGGAAGAGAGGGGTTCATAGTAAAAGGAAGAGAGATCGCATCTGAGATTGAACAATTAAAGCCCATCTTAAACACCTTAGAACACCGTTTAAGAGATTATCTTCTTCTTGTTCCCAATATTCCTGCCAAAGAAGCACCGATTGGAGAAAACGAGGATTTTAATATAGAAGTTAAAAAATGGGGAAAGGCGCCTGTCTTTGATTTTCCTTTTCTTAGTCATACGGAAATTCTAGAGAAAAATCAGTGGGCAGAAGAGAGAATCTCACAGGTTTGCGGTTCTCGAACCTATGCGTTAAAAAATGAGATGGTTTTGCTAGAAATGGCTCTTTTACAATTTGCTTTGCGCAAAGCACGGTCTAAGGGATTTGAACTCATTACGGCTCCCTCGCTCGTACGAGATTTTGCTCTCTATGGCACAGGACATTTCCCCGAAGGAAAAGAGCAGGTCTACTTTCTGCCCAAAGATAATCTCTATCTTTCCGGTACAGCTGAAGTACCTATCAATAGCTTGCATTCAGGAGAAATTCTACAAGAAGAACAATTACCTATATGTTATGCAGGTTTTTCTCCTTGCTTTAGAAGAGAATCTGGCAGTGCAGGACGTGATGTAAAAGGGCTTATCCGCGTACATCAGTTTTATAAAGTCGAACTCTTTGTCATTTGTAAAAATGATAGGGAAGAATCGCTTTCTTGGTTGTTTAAATTGCTACACATCGCTGAAGAGATGATGCAAGATTTAGAATTGCCCTATAGAGTAATTGAATGTTGTACAGGGGATATGGGGCTTGGTAAGGTGAGAATGTTTGATATTGAGGCTTGGGTGGCTAGTGAAGCTAAGTATCGAGAGACGCATAGTTGTTCTTCTCTTCACGACTGGCAAT
>PSRO01000056.1 GCA_003176115.1 Chlamydiota bacterium
GGATAGAAAATTTCTATCAGTTGCAGCAAAAACACTTGAATGGCGCAGCAGGTCTTAGCTATAAATCACTTACCACACAAAAACAAGGAAATTCGCCTAAACCTCCGGCAAAGCGCACTACAGAATACAAGTCTCCTCGTCTTTCGCAAGCACTCAAAGGATCTCAGTTGAACCTCTATCCTTTAGTCCAAGAGCAAGAACCCAAAAACCATCCCTTCTATGCGATTACAGTTAGGCTTTTATGTCTACTTTATCCAACTATATTACCCGATAACCAATCTGCATGCACTTTATTAGATGCTCTACTTGCTAAAGCAAAAACATTAAATGAGCCTACCCTAAATGAACTTATGCCAGAAGATCCTCTTCTTCAAGAAGACTATTATAAAATGATCCAAGGCACTAACCAATACGACATTAAACAAAAGAAAGGAATCCCACCACTTGCTGATTTTTTAATAATGCATAAAAATGGGGTTTGTTGTTATTTATGCTCTGCTCATTTTTTTGTTTTACAAGCCATGTTTGGAGAAGAATTTACCTATACAATCATTGCAAGTGAAAAAAAGAAGTGGGAGGGTGGGAAAACAAAACTATTCAATAGGCAAGAACTAGAATCTTTGATTAAACAGTACCCAATAGAAACAGCCTTTTATGAGACCATCAAGAAATATTGCCGAGCACAGTTAAATCAAAAAAAGACAGTCTCTAAGAAAACCCAAAATGGACTGAGTTTTAGGAAAGAGTCTTAAATAGGCACTATACGTTTTAGTTTAGGCAACAAAATAGTAAAGGTAGTCCCCACCCCCATCTCAGACTTTACTGAAATAACTCCGTGATGGTTTTCAATAATCGTTTTTACAATAGAAAGGCCTAATCCAGCTCCTCCTAGACGTCTTGAGTGCGCTTTATCTACGGTATAAAACCTTTCAAAAATATGTTCAAGATCCGCTGCAGGGATGCCAATTCCCTTATCTTGGATAGTAATAGAGACCTCTTCTGATGATTGTGCGATTTGCACCAAAATTTCAGCTGGAGGAGAAGAGTATTTAGCAGCATTATCCAGTAAATTAATAATTGCTAATTCTAAAATATCTGGATCAGCTGCTACAAGGATTGATTCCTCACTTTTCTCAACGTGAATCTTAGCTTTTTCATAAAGGGACAACACAACCTGGCGACAAGTTTCCACAATAGCTACCACATCACATTCTGTAAACCGAGAAGGAGGAAGGTTTTCTAAATCAGCCAACGTTAATAGATTTTTGACTAAACTATCCATGCGCTGACAATTCCGAACGATTTTCTCAGTAATTTCCATAACAACATCACGTGGCAGGTCCGGCAGATCTTGCAGAGTCTCTGCAAAGCCTGTAATGATAGTAATGGGCGTGCGTAATTCATGAGAAGCATTTGCTACAAAGTCCTTTCCCATTTCCAAAACTTTGTAATGACTGGTCTTATCCTGTAGAACTACAATAGCTCCGCTTCGATGATTTTTAGGAGCTGCAATAAGATCGATATATTTCTTTTTACCATTAATAACGATCATGGAATCGGTTAGCAAAGCTCTCTTTCTTTGACAGCTTTCTAAAAGCTGTCTACATTTATTGAGCAGATTAGCACTAGATGTTTCTTCTGATACAAAGGTAAAAACATTTCCCAATACGTCTTTTTTAGATAACCTAAGCATCTTACTAGCCATAAAATTGATATAGCGAATATGCATCTCTGCATCTACTGCAATAACTCCTTCTCCTAGAGAATCTAAAATAGCTTCCTTTTCATTCCTTTCATCAATAATTTGTTTAATGTGAAGACGCAAATGCTCTGAAAGAGAATTTAATGTTTGTGCTAATTGATAAAACTGGTCTTTTTCATCGATAGAATCGCTCAATACAATCGGATTGATGACGGTTTCTACTCCTAACTGATAGGGCTTAATCGCACGAATAATCTGTTGAATAGGGTAGTTAATTCGATGAAAAATCAACCAAGTAATTGCAGCAAAAAATAACATGGCCAAAAAGCAAAAAGCCAAAAACCACATTTCAAATTCATAAGTGAATTCATGCATTTGAGAAAAGGGAATAGCCGTTCGCAAAATGTATGTTTGATTGCTTATATGAAAAGGTAGCGTAATATACGCCAACTTTTCTGCTTCTTGCTTATTATAACCTATAAAATACACAATTTTGTGTCCCAACGCATCTACGACCTCTGAATGCGTTAAAGGGTTTATGCTTTCTCTTTTAGTCACTTGCTTTAAAGAAGAATCGTATAAGACTTCGCCTTTATCATTAAAAAGAGATACATGAAAAAAGATATAATCATCTGCATCTTTTAGAAGAGTTAAAATTTGCTGTTCATTTCGTGCTTTTTCTAATAAGTTCACAAGATAAGAAGTGCTCACATGTAAGCTATTAAATACGATTCTTTGCACAGATTTAGTGATAAAAGGAAAAGCAAAAGCAATAAAAACCACAAATAAAAAAATATGGCTGAGTATAATTTTTTGACGAAATCCGAGCTTATTTTTCATAATGATTTATAGATTTTTAACCTATCATTCGTCGGGGTCAATGGGATAAAAGAAACGATATCCCTCTTCTGTAATAAGCACCATATCTTCATACCGTACCCCACCAATATCTGGTAGATACAATCCCGGTTCAATTGTTACAACCATATTTTTTTGCAAAACCACCTGAGCTTCCTTGCCTTGATGAGAAATTCGAGGAAACTCATGCGTTGTTAAACCAATTCCATGACCTAGACTATGCACAAAAAAGGGCTCTAAATCATGTTTTTTAAATACCTCGCGTGCAGCTAAATCAAGCTCTGCGAGTGTAATTCCCGGAGCACAAAGATCTAAAGCAGCTTTTTGAGCTTGTTTTACAATCTGATATAAATAAGAAAGCCGCAAGTGTGGTTCTTCAAAAAAAACAACTCGTGTCATATCGGAATGATAATGATCTACAACTACACCAATATCTATTAAAACGACATCTTTTGCTTCCAAAGCAACATTTTGACTATGGTAATGAGGCATTGCGCTATTTTTACCAAAAGCAATAATGGGTTCAAAAGCCAATCCATCCGCCCCTTGCTGCAGACAGAAAATTTCAAATTCTTTAGACAACTCTTTCTCTGTAATCCCGACTTTTAAAAGAGAACAAATATGAGTAAAGCCTTGTCTTAAGAGCTGAGCACTTATGGTAATTTTTCCAATTTCAACCGTATCTTTGATCGCTCGTACATTTTTAAGCAAATTAGGACAAGCAACGAACTCTTTGTGATATTTTTGCAACCCAAGATACCGCTCATAAGACACCTTTTCAGAATCAAAGGCTATTTTTTTAAACGAGCTTTGTGCAAAGAACTGTTCCCAAGCAACAGATAGATCTCTTTCAACGGCTACAACAGCTTTTTCTACAGCTGATTGGAAATACCGATCATCTACAAGTAGAAGCTGTTTTTTTCGAGTCAATAAAAGAGAGCCTTTAGACAAGGATAACCCAGTCAAGTAATAGAGGTCTGTGGGATCTTCAATCAAACACGCTTCTATGGAATTCTCTAATTGCTCCCATAAACCAGCGACTCTTTGTAAAAAGACTTCTTTTTCATTTAAACCAATCATCGATTTGCACCTTTGTAATACAGCTTATAATCCTTTTGCCTAAAGGACAAAAAAGAGGATCTGGCAAACACAGCAATTGCTCTACTAACTTCAAGGCTCGCTCTTGGGAAAATGGTTGTTTCTTCTTACGAACCCATCTACACAAAATAGCTGCATACTTTCTATTTCCCTGTTCTTTACTACCTTGTAAACACTCTAACATGAGATCTCTTACTTGATCTTGCTCCATAAATTCAGGTATAGCCTCTACTAGAAAGGCAGACGTACCAATGGGATGAACCTTTAAACCTAGCTGATGCAACTCATCTAATATGCTCAATATCCCCTCGCTTTCCGCTTTCGAAAAAGATAAGGTATCAGGTAATAATAAAGTCTGTGATCCTTTAGGTTCTTGATTTTTCCTCATTTCATCAAATAAGATCTTTGATTCTGCTGCATATAAATCAATCCCTATCATGGCCATAGTCTCTTTTGCGTCTACTATTTTCAATAAGGCGGATTGGGGATATAAAAAAAGATAATGAGAAAATAACCCTATGACCTCAAGTGTATTTTCTATAAATGATTCTTGTTTGGATTCGGATAAAGAGTCATATAAAATGCCAGAGGAGACCTCTTTTGTCCAAAAAGAGTGTTCATGATGCCCATAAGAAATAGACACGGGAGCACTTCGTTGACTCCCTTTCTCTAACGCCTTTTCTACAGCTAGTTGGATCACTTTTTTTGTATTTTTTTCCTCTTTTAGACGGATTTCTTTTTTTTGTGGATGAACATTTACATCTATTAAATGAGAAGCAATTGTACAATGTAGAACAAATAAAGGATGACGATCTTTTGCAATCCGCGTAGAAAAAGCGTCTCGCACTGCATAACTAAAGATAGGACAAATAACAACTCGACGATTGACAAATAGATACTGTCCCGAACGATTTACACGCACTTTCACAGGAGAAGCTACAAAACCCAGTACCTCACAGCTCTCTTGTTTATGTGCAACTACATGTATATCCTCCACAAAATCATGACTAAGCAAGGTCTTAGCACGCACAAGCATTTCTTCTTGCCTATTTTCAGAAGCGCAAAAATCAAAGACTCTCTTATCCTGATGCCACAAGGAAAGCCCTATTTCTGGATAAGCTAAACTTAAAAAAGTCATCAATTTTGTAATCTCTGCACTACTTGCAGAAACACTTTTTTGAAACTTTTTACGAGCAGGAACATTATAAAACAAAGAACGCACCTCTATGCTACTTCCCTTTACCCTCGGAGCTGGATCTAAGGATAAAACCCTACCAGCTTCTACTTCCAGCTTAATCCCTACTGCTTCATAAGAAGTAGTTAACGCAACCTTAGAAACAGCAGCAATGGAAGAGAGCGCCTCTCCTCTAAATCCCAGTGTAGATAGATAAGACAAATCTCCTACTTTCTGGATTTTAGATGTTGCATGA
Organism: Chlamydiota bacterium; assembly: GCA_003176115.1. GTDB lineage: Bacteria > Chlamydiota > Chlamydiia > Chlamydiales > Rhabdochlamydiaceae > Rhabdochlamydia. The sequence goes on from PSRO01000056.1 coordinate 5,089, forward strand.
CGCATAAAACAGAGCAAAGCATCATCTCGGCTCATGCCTGATCCATTATCACTAACAAGAATGCTTTGAAATCCCCCGCCAAAGATCTCCACTTTAATTTGAGAAGCTCCTGCATCAACAGCATTTTCTACCAGCTCTTTTACTACAGATGCGGGATTCTCTATTACCTCTCCCGCAGCAATCTGATTAATGGTTTGCTCATCTAATGTTTTGATCTTCATATGGCTCTAAAAAACAGTGATATAGGCTCCATTATAAAGGAATAGTAGAATAAAGGCATCTGATCTCTTTTTGTTTTTTTATAGATACAGTTATATTCCTAACAAAAATATTTTAAAAATCTTAGGTTAAACTTAAATAAAAAATTTAACCGACTTTCCTTTTTTTTGATTGAAAAATAAATATTTAACTGATAGCTACTTTCTTGCTCGAAAACAACCTTTAATCAAAAACAGGAAGGTAAATATGTCTATTTCAGCTTTTCAAGCCGCTTGCCATGAGCATAAATTCTCTACTTCTTTCTGCACTACAAAAACAGAGAATGTACTCCCACCAAGCTCTCAACCAGAAAAGTATGTTGTCCGATTTTGGGGAGATCTTGGAGCACGTTTTAGTTTTGAGAAAGCTCTGCAGAATACATCTGTTGTCTTTGATCCTAAGGATAAAAGTATAACATTTCCAGATAAAGAACAGCTTAACAAGTTAGATGAAAAAGAGAGAGATTGTGCCTCTAAGCTATTGTCTTGTATAAAGGAAGAGTCTCTTCCCATAATGGGGGAAAGAGTAAAGCATATACTTGGCAACACCGTAGTCACATTGTCTAGTGAGCCCCAGAGAAAAACAGCTCCTTTGTCTTCCCAAACAGTCTAACATTTTTTTCGCTAACGTACCGGCAGGAGCAAATGCTCCTGCGTATTTCTAATGGCATTCATTGCAAACCTTGGCTCAAGCTTTTCTTAAGATGATTTCCTATAACCTAATTGGATAACACGCAGACCCTTCTTTTTGCATTTTCTCGTTAATTTTTACAACTCCTGCATAAAATTTAAGAAATCAAATAAACTCTTATTGTAATTAGTAATCATCAAAAATTTAAAAAATATACAAATAAAAAAACACGGTTAAATTAATTCATTTTTATGTTTTAATAAAACTAAATATTAAAGACAAAGGAGGATAAACTCACTCATTATTTAAAAAAATCAACGCTGAAACTAAATCATTACTAACTCTAAATATCGACACACTCCTCGTTACAAATCTTTGTCTGTTCAAACTAGTGGCAATAAATTTAACAATATCAAGGAACCTATGTCAGATATACCCATTAATTTTTAAATTAATGGGTATATACTCTTAATTAAAAAGGTTTATTTAAAAACAATAAACACTAACTAGTGGTTTGTAAGGATAAGATTATTAAAATAATTAATAAGAAGGAGTAATTATGTCTATAAATCCTAGTGGAAACCATCCGTCTGAAGGCCAAGCTAAAATTAATTTAGATAAATTATTTAGCGATCCTTCAGTAAATGTACAAGCTAAAAATCAATACGAACTATATCTAATGATTAGCAGTCTTATAAAAGTATGTGAGATTCTTGGTTCAGCAAGAAACTTATGTAACCTTGCAGTAATCTTGCAGTAATAAAAGCAGGATTTGCTAGTGCAGATGAAACTGCAACAGCGGGCTCAATAGTAGGAGCTGGAGGTTTAATATTAGGAGCAACAGGAGTTGTGCAAGGTGTTGGTAACTTTAAACAAGCTGAGGGAATAGCCGAAGCCACTGCAATTCGAAATCATGATTTAAAATTGTTAGATGAAG
>PSRO01000022.1 GCA_003176115.1 Chlamydiota bacterium
TTGATGGATTTCATTTTTTTGACAGACAGAGCTAATTCTCATGCTTTCTACTAAGTAAGAGCATAAGGAAAATCGTACAGAAGTAATAAATACAAGCCAGTAACTCGATAAACGAGGGGAAAGAACAGGAACGTTGATTACCCGTCTTTTTAGTTTTCTAAACTTTGCATATTCTAGAATCAAATCTTTAAAACGTAAAATATCAGGACCTCCAATATCAAAGATTTTATGATAACAATCTTTTCGTAGTATCACTTGTGTAAGATAGAATAAGACGTCCCGGATAGCAATTGGTTGACAGAGGGTATTGACCCATTTAGGAGCAATCATAAAGGGAAGTTTTTCCGTTAAATCGCGGATAATTTCAAAAGATGCACTGCCACTTCCAATGATAATACTTGCTCGTAAGATCGTAGTGGGAATAGCGCTTTTTCTTAAGACCTCTTCTACTAGTAAGCGCGATTTAAGATGAGGGGATAACTTCTTTTCATCATTGATGATCCCTCCTAAATAGATGATTTGTTGGACATGGGTTCTTTTCATTCCTTCAACAAATTGATTAGCTACTTCTAGTTCAACGGTTGTCAAGTTACTAATAATATCTGTCATAGAATGCACGAGATAATAAGCTATATCAAGATCTTTAGGGAGTTGAGCTAATGTACCGGGGTTCTTTAGATCTCCCCATATATAATACAAATTTAGCCTATCTTCAGGAAAAACAGAAATGCCTTTCATTCGACATAGGGCATATACTTGATGTCCTTGATCTAAAAGAGTATTGATCAAACGTTTTCCTACAAATCCAGTAGAACCAGTAACGAAGACTTTAGCCATAGATCAATAACTTGTTGAGTCGAGTTTTACTTTACCTTTAAAAATCTTGTACACATAGCTAACATAAAAGATGGATAGAGGAGCACCTGCTAGGGCGCCTAGGTCGAAGCCATCCAATGTTGCATAAGCAATAGAGGAGAAGAGCAAAATAAGAAGAGCAATATGCTGTAAAATAGAAATACTCATCAGGATTTATCCTTTAGATAGAGATCTTGATCTTCTGTTAAATTTTGACTATGCTTGATCTTCTTATCAAGTAAGAATAGAAAGAGAATAAAGAAGAGTAAATAGATGAAGACAAAAAGAATTAATAAGATAAGATGTTGTGCAACGGTTACTGTTTCTGAGAAACCCTCACTGGTTTTTAGTAATTTGTGAACAACCCAAGGTTGTCTTCCCATACAAGAAGAATACCAACCAGCTATATTGGCAAATTGAGGCAAAATAACCGATAGAATTAAAAACCATTGTAGAACAGGGGCTAGTATCCACTTTTTCTTCCACCACATATAAAGACCAAGGAAAGAAACCAATATCATCAATCCCCAACAGATAACCATCAGGTGATAAACTTGAAAGACCGGTTGGATCAAAGGCCATTCTTCACGAGGAAATTCATGTAAACTCGGCACTGCAGGTTTAAAGTCACGATACACCAAAAAACTGAGCAGACCAGGGGCAGGCAGTCCATAAATCTTTTGTTTTTCTACATCTACCCAGCCAAAAGCGTAAGCTGGAGTATAAGGTCTTGTTTCAAAAACTCCTTCAAAAGCAGCGAGTTTAACAGGGTTATACTTAGCTACATCTCTTGCTAGAAAATCTGCAGAAACCAGTTGCAAAACACCTGTCATCCATGCCATCAGAATCCCTAATTTGAAAGAGCGGACAGCAAACTCGTAATGCCGCTTTTTCATCAGATAGTAAGCAGATACGCTGATGATTAAAAAAGCGCCTGTTAACCAAGCAGAAAGGAGAACATGTATAATATGATCAATAGCTGTTGGACTAAACAACATCTGGACCCAATTAGTCACTTGAGCAACAACAGTTCCATCTGGCTGAGTCACTAGTTTATAACCTGTAGGATATTGCATCCATGAATTAGCTGCTACGATCCAAAATGCACTAAAGTGCGCTCCAAAAGACACCAAAATAGTCGATAGAAAATGGATGGTAGAAGACACTTTTTTCCATCCAAAGAGAAGAAGTCCTAAGAAACCTCCTTCGATCAAAAAAGCAAAAAAACCTTCCGCACTTAAAGCACTCCCAAATACATCTCCTATAAAACGAGAGTATCTAGCCCAGTTAGTTCCTAAACTAAATTGTAAAGGGATCCCGGTTGCTACCCCAAGAGCAAAAGTTAATGCAAAGATTTTTAGCCAGAATTTGGTCATGTCTTCCCAAATCTTCAATTTGGTTTTTAAATAGATCCCCTCTATAAAAATCAAAGCTAAAGAAGGACCAATGCTCAGTGGGGGATAGATATAGTGAAAAGTCAATGTGAAAGCAAATTGCATACGAGATAGAATTTCTACTGTCATAACCGCTCTGTAAAAAATATTTTTATGCTACTTTAGTTAATCACAAATAACAATTCATTATGACGAAAGCAAGGAAGTGTCCAAGGAGGGTCGTATCTTGCCAAAATACAAGGTCCGATAGGGGTATAACCATGTTGTTCTATGAGATCTAAAAGCAAGTTTGTATTTTGAGCTGCTTTTTTTTCTGTACAAAATCCTGAAAAAACAAGTGCTGCCCTTTTTTGCTTTTCTATTTGTTTTAGTGTAATCCGAGGATCCTTAGGATAGGGAAGTTCTGAGAGCTTGTATTTTGTGGGCATGCTAAAAGCAATCAACCAATGTTTTTTTGTTGCATCTTCTCTTTGTTCTATAGGAGCGGTCATAGCAATTTTAGCTTTAGTCGCATTTTGTCCAAAAATATAAGCTGCAAGAAGATTAAAACCTTCTTTGATGGCTTGTTCGAAGTCATTTTGAATCGTTATTTGAGCAATAATGCGTGGTTCATATTGCCTGATTTCAAAATTATCCCATTTTTTAAGCACTAGATATTTGGGTCGATCTTTTTTATTTGCCAAATTTTTCTTCTTCAATATGAAATTTATGAAAAAAACGATGAACTACAGGTGCAAAAATAATTGCAATAACTACTAAAAAAACAATGCCGCTAAAAAGAGCATAAGTACCCGCAAAGATTTTCCCTCCTTTGGTTTCTATAGTTGCTACAGGACCCATTCCAGATAAGATCATAGCAGCATTCTCATAAGCATCGATCCAAGGCATCTTTTCAAAGTGATGATACCCCAGCACGCCTCCGCTCAAAGAGCTTAAAATAATCAAAAAACCCATAGATATATTGCGAGTTAAGCGCTTGAAAAACAGTTTTGGATTTAAGCCATAGGGATTTTTTTTCGTAAGCATAAAGGAGATATCTAATACTTTTTTTTTATCAGCATAGCAATCTGTCTAAAGCAATCAACAATTATTTTATTTCTGGGGATGTTTTTAGTAAGAAATCAGAAAAAAGCCCTAAAAGCTCTTTATGTTTAAATACCTTTGCGTAAGAAAATAAACCTGCGATAAAAGCAAAAGCTTGTATGAAAAAAGATAAAAACTGAGAAGATACATGGCGAGTTAAAGGCGAGCTCAATAAGAAACCCATGAAAAAAGCACAAAGAGCTGCAAATGTACTAGCAAAAACGGTTTTCATGATTAAAGGAAAAAACACGGGAGATTCCCACCCCGCTCTAAAACTAAATTTATAGAGAATCCAATAGTTGAGGTAGGCGCTTATACTAGTTGCCAGAGCAGTGCTAACCACGCCTAGTTGCAGCTGGAATACAAAGAGAGTATTTAAAGCGATATTGACAGCCACTGTAGCAACAGAGAGAAACATCGGTGTGCGAAAATGATTCTGTGCATAAAAAATCGCAGAGAACAAAATCACTAGACTACTTGGAACAAGACCTAAACCATACGCCCAAAGACAAAAAGTGGTTTTTACTACCGCTATTTCGGAAAAGCTTCCTCTACCATATAACAAATTCACTGAGCTAGTGCCGATGGCCAAAATGGCAAAAGTACAAGGGATCATCACTGTCATGATCCGTTGATAACCAAAGCTAAATAAGCTTTTTGCTTGTTCGATCTGTCCACTTTTCAAATATCTTGCAAGACGAGGAACAATCGTACTTACACAAGCAATTCCAAAAATAGCCAAAGCTAACTGCTCTAGTCGAATGGAATACCAAAGATAAGTAGGAGCCTTTACATCGATATATCTGGCGAACAGAGGATCGACAAAAGAGTTAATCTGCATGGCTCCCACACCAATGATGCTTAAACTTACTGTCTTTGCTAATGTTTTGACCTCTTCTGGGATTTGTAGATGAAACCACTGTTTCCAATTACCTCCCATATATTTTAACGTAGGAACAAAAGTAAGTAGCCATTGTCCAAAAAAACCTATAGCAACCCACTTTGCTAAATGTAGCATAGCTAGATCTGTTTCTTGCTGTCGTAATACAAAAGCAGCCAAACACCAGGTCATATTGCAGATAAAAGGGGCAAAGCTAGGAATAAAAAAACACTCATAACAATTGAGAACAGAAATATTGAGACCATATAAACAGATAAATAGAATACTTGGCATAAGCCAAGCGGTTAGTTTTAAGATTTCACGGTTAGCATCTGCAATCGATAAGGTTAAAAAAGCGACAATGCCTCCTTCTGCCAGCAAGATAAAGCTTATGAGCAATACAGAGAGTAAAAGGCTTAACTTACAAAAAAAGCGATTTGCTTTAGATGGATCTTGTACATATATTTGCATGAAATGGGGGATAAAAGCCGATTGAAAAGGGCCTTCTCCTAAAAGACGTCTTAACAGATTAGAAAGACGAAAAGCGACCATAAATGCAGCAACCGATGCATGATCGCCAAAAGCAAAGGCCATCATCAAATCGCGTCCCATGCCACTGATACGACTTAAAAGCGTTCCAGAAAAAAAACGCCTTAATACAACTTTTAAGCTTTTCTCTTCCAAAATAGCCTCATATTTGAAAATTAAGTGTAGAAGTGGCAGATTTTAAAGAGCAAGACAAAAAAATTTAACGCTTTTTAGAAATACATGAAGTAGTGTAGCTATTATCTGCAAAACGCCTATAGAGTGATAGATCATTCACTCTATCCTCGTATACAAACTTTTTCTTCTGTTATAGTGGTTGATCGAAGATTTCCTCAAACTAGGTAATTGGTGATTTCGATTCTGTAGATCCTAAGGTTTTAGCAAAGATCTATCCAGAAAAAATCATCAAACTCAAAAAAGAAAAAGACTTTACAGATCTAGAAGCCGCTATAGAAAAAGCTGAATCACTTGAATGTCTGATGTGTATTTTTGGTGCTCTTGGAGAAAGGCTTGATCATACGTCTAGGCAATATTTTTCAGTTAGTAAACAATCCAGGATCTGCCTTTATAGAATCCAAAAATCAGATCGCATTTGCTATGAATTCCCAGTTAGGAAAAGTGCAGATAGAAAATTCTACCGCCCAAACTTTGACTCTTTTTGCTCTGAATGGTCCTGCAGAGGTAAATCTAGCAGGAAAAACCATCAATCTAAATAGACAAGTGCTTTGCTATCCCTTTAATAAAAAAGCCGCTTCGTAAGCACAGAAAGGGGAGTTTATCGTCTGTTTAGATCAAAGAGAAATCACTTCTGCTCCAAGTCCAGAAGATCTTTCCTTAGCCCATTTTTTTACCTATTTGTGCGATTCTAAAAAAAATCCCCTGCATATTCTACCAGGTGAGGAAGTACGCATTTCTTGTAAAAAAAACCAAGTGATCTCTTTAATCCCTTTTTATGGTCCTGTAGTAGGCATTACCACTCATGGGCTTCAATGGGAGATGACAAATGATCAATTAGATAAACATTTCATCGGTATTTCCAATATTTGTCTCAGAGACTCTTGTACAATATCTATTGAACAAGGAGAGTTGCTTTGCATGATAAATGAAATGAAAATTGATTAATAACAATCTCTTAATATAACCTTTAACGACTAAATACGATGCTAGAAAATTCACTAGAAAAATCTTCCCACTTAAAAGAAAAGAGGTACATGTGAGCCACAAAAAATTTGATGAAAAAACAAGCAGAGAGCTGGTTGTTTGTTTTTTGAATAGACTAAAGACGGAGTGCGATGAGCATTTCCCTACAACCGGTTTGGAACGCATTCCTCACATAGTTAATCTGCTTAGCAATGATTCAACTGGCGCTGAAATCTGGAAGACGATCTATCAAATGACATTTGGGAAATCTCTTAAACTAATTTCAGAAGAAGAAATATTTACTACATTGATTGGATTCTGCGCACAGCAGACGCATGTTTGTAAATTTAATCTGTTAGGGTTGATGGACCTATTATTTTTTAATCCGCTACCCACCCGAAAAAAATCCTGAAGAACATGAAAAAGATCGTACAATTTGGAAGGAAGTAGTTAACTTTTTTAGCACAGAAGATTCCTTATATGTGAAAAACGATAAAGAGACGAAGGTGTTAGATAAACATTCCTGGAGTTTTATAGACAGAAAAGGATTAGAAATATGGAAGTTTGGGGCTTTAATCAGTAATTTTACAGGTGAGATCGATCTAACATATAGAAATCTACTACTGGATAGTACGATTGATGCGCTTTTTGCTTATCATGCAGACCTCTGTATGAATAGCACTTATGATGAATTATATGAGAAAACATATGAAAAAATTTCAGGAATCCCCAGAAGGCAGGATCTCTATCTGACAGAAGAAGAACTTTTTACCCTAATGATCGAGATTTGTGCCCTACACATATGCCAATGGGGTTTCAAAATGAAAGAGATTTTAGCGCTATTATTTGCGATGCGTTATAGCCCAGAAAACCACAAACAAGACATAGAAATTTGGAAAGAATTAATAAACGCAATTGAGTAGAAAATAGGATGATATATGGGATGCTCTTCGAATTCTTTCATAGCAGACAATCCACAAGCTGACTATTCTCTTTTTACACGGGAACAACATCAATTATTAGATAAAAGCACACAATCTGTTTTAAAAGCTCTGATCCCTGTGACTCTGCCCACTTATGATTCAGAAGGATCTATCATCCAAATTTGGCAATATCACAAGCTTTTCCTAGGCGCTATTTTAGACAAAAATGGCTGTATAACAACTGTACCAAGTTCCCATATACATAATGGACTACAACCTCATGAATCAGGAGATTCTTTTTTACATCGCATCGCATCCCTTCATCTTAGAAAATGGGAACTAATCGTTCTTCCTAATCAGCACATAGCTGTATGGCCATATCTTGAGGCAGCAGGTAGACCAGGTCCAGATTTACACCAGCAATACTTAAAAAGGATCTTAGTCATGTATTCAGAGAAAGTGCAAAGGGAGGTCATGTACACGAAAACACAAAAGAATATAGAGATTTATTCATACAGGTAGGATCTGATCATAGAAATTGGGTTGGAACTGAAAAAAATGGAAATGATGTTTTTTTTAAACGTCAAGAAGATGCTTCTCAGGTTTGGGTCTATAGAAGAGGAGATCGAATAGAAAATGCTGGAATTAATCTTAAAGATCAGCATTCGATATTTAATTGTAAATCAAGAGAAGTAGAGTCATGGAATGATAAGAAAAAAACAGCTTCAGTTAATCTTCGAATACAGAATCATATAACTCTACGACATTTTCAGAATAAAGATCGTCCTCCTTCTGGCGATGGAGGCCCTGGTGGAGGCTTCAAAGGACCAAGAGGAGGTCCCGGAGTACGTCAGTTTCAACAACTTTTGCACAATTTAGCCAGAATTTTCATGAGAAAAGCTTTGTAGAAAGATGTATCCAGATTTTATCTAATTGTAAACTAACCAAAGAACCTAAGAAATCTCTTAACAGAAAAGACTTTCACCTTGCGCAAACAGCTCTTGGTTTAATTACTAATAAGGCTAGCAAGGTCAAATGGAAAGTATTCTTGCAACAAGTAGGTGAGCAGATTAAAGATAAAACGATTAACCAATGGTCTATTCAATTCTATCAAGAGGTTGAAAAACTGCTAAGTTATTCCAATATCGAAAGATTTACAGCTATACAGGAGCAAATCCAGCAGATATTTGGAGAAAAAGGCAATTTTTTTTCTGATAGTTTACTATCTATGATCATCGATTCTCGTACAAATGAGATGATGGAATTGAAACAGGAAATAAGAATCCTTTACGATCAACAAAGATCTAGCTGGGAAAAATATCTAGAGCCTTCTGGTAGAGGGGTCATAGAGTACATACAAGAAATCGTTTAAATTAGCTCACCGTTAAGATTCTAAATGAGATACAGTCAATGGTGTTTTAGCCAGTTGTTTCTTCAAAATGCAATGCTTCAGAGTTTAGACAATATCTTTTGCCTGTGGGTTTAGGCCCATCATCAAAGAGATGTCCTAAATGCCCATCGCATCTGCTGCAGAGAACCTCTGTTCTTGTGCTAAATAAACTGGTATCTTTTTGGTAACTGACATTTTCTTCTATAATTGGTGCCCAGAAACTCGGCCATCCCGTTCCTGAATCGTATTTGGTATCTGAACTAAAAAGGGGAAGAGAGCAGCCCGCACAAAAATACATCCCGTGCTTTTTTAGGTTGTAGTACTTGTTGTGGAACGCATTTTCTGTCCCTTTTCGCCTAAGAATGTCATATTGATCAGTGGAGAGCTTTTTTCTCCACTCTTGGTCTGTTAAAAGAACCTTTTCTCCATCAAAATGATCTAAAGACAAGCAATCCTCCTTGTGAGCGATACTACTCATTATTAGGCAATTAAATTTTTTTTAAACTAAATTAAAGATAGGTGTCAATGAATTCTTTTTTTGTTCGAATTTCTGTTAGTGTTTTGTATGAATTTTGATAAATAATCATGTGATTTTTGTGTTTTTAAATGAAAAAATATAAAAAAATTAGGATCTATTAAATAAAATTAATATTTTTTATTGAATAAAAACTTTCTTCCTGAGAATGTGAAAATTATAGGGGTTAGTATATTGAGCCTGCTATAGGACTTACAATTAACAGGAGGAATCTTTTTTATGGCCACAAGAAAGACGGCAACTAAAAAAAGAACAACTAGAAAAGCAGCTCCAAAAAGAGCTAAAGCTGCTAGAAGAAAAACTGCTAAAAAAGCAGCTCCAAAAAGAGCTAAAGCTGCTAGAAGAAAAACTGCTAAAAAAGCAGCTCCAAAAAGAGCTAAGGCTACTAGAAGAAAAGCTGCAAAGAGCACTAGCACTAAAAGAAGAACTGCCAGAAAAAAAACAACATCTAGAAGAAGAAAAAAACCTTCTTTTTCCATGTTGGGTAGAAGTACGACAGGTGGAGAAGATGGCTTAGGAAGTCATATCTACGGCTAATTTTTAAAAGATAACCTCGAGATAAATTTTTTCGAGGTTATCTTTTTAAGATAAGAGATCACAGGGATGAATAGAAAGCTATCCTTGTGTTGTTGGAGCAATCCCAATTTTTGTAGTATATGTAATTCCCTGGCAAAGGGAAAATGTGCCTTCTTAAAAATAGGCTGACAAAAACAAAAGTCTAAAAGCTGATAGATTTCAGAATGACTTATCTGTCCATTAAGCTGCTTTGCTAATTGCTGATATAACAGAGCTAACTGATTCATTAATTGAGTTTGTCTCTTAGCTTGAGAAGTTATGGCTTTTAGGAAAAAATTTATCCATTTAATCCAAGCTAGATCAGAAGAGAGATCAAATAGCCTTTTGCAATATTCTTTGCGATGTTTAGAAAAATAGTCGCTGGGACAGAAAATGGGCTTAACGAGTAATTTGTGCTGATGCAAGAACCACGGGATAAGCAACCTAGCAATCCTACCATTTCCATCCATAAAAGGATGGATAACGAGAAATTGACCATAAGCGAGTGCTAATTGAATCAAAGGGTAAGCCGTACTTGTATTGAAAAAAGATATCCACTTATTGACTAAAGAAGGGACCTCTTCTGGGCTTGGAGGCAAGAAATAGGCTTTTTCTATGCCGCATCCCTCCGGGCCAATCCAGTTTTGTTGCGTACGTAGAATACCTAAAGAGCCTTTAACCGAGGAGTTGTATTTAATGAGCCAATGTAAAAAACATAATTTAGAGATGTTTAAAGATTGTTTATTGTGGTGGTTAGTTAAGTAGATTAGTGTATGTAAATAGTCAATCCATAAAGAATCGGGCTTATCGTTAAATAAATGAGCTAATTGCGTTATGCTAAAAGGGATTTTTAAAGAAACGATGGTTTCTGCAATTAGCAAAGGTACAAGCAGAGCTTGTTTTTTGTTATGAGATTGCAGAGCAATGTTATAATGTTCTAAATAATAAGATGCCTTTTTAAGGCTTTTATGGATTAAAGGATTTGACGCAATAGACTTGTAACTCGAAAATTCGTAGCTTGTAAACACAGCTTTTTTATCTTTGAAAAGACCTAAAAAAACAACTTATCAAACCTCGAAATAAGATTACAAGTCTTTTAATTATTTCGAAAAAAAAACTTTAACTTTTTCAGAAAAGTTACCCTGAAGAGGGTTATTACGCTCTGTTTCTAATTCTTGGAATTTTTTTAGTAAATCTTTTTGATCGCTAGTAAGGCGCACAGGCGTTTCGATGAGTAATTTTACAAGCAAATCACCTCTAGATTTTCCTCGAACATTAGGAGAACCTCCTCCTTTAACTCGTAATATTTTTCCGCTTTGAGTCCCATCGGGTATAGAAATACGTACGTTTTCTCCTGTTGGAGTTGGGATCTCTTTTTTACATCCTAAAGAAGCTTCTACAAAGCTGATAGGAAATTCAATGATGATATTGTCTCCATCTCTTTGGAAAACATTATGGGGATTAACCGTAATGAAGATATGGAGATCTCCTGCAGGCCCGCCTCTCTCACCCACATCGCCATATCCAGACATACGAAGACGCATTCCTGTATCAACACCAGCTGGTATTTTAATGGGGACTATTTGCTTTTTCTTTACCCTGCCTTTTCCATGACATGTTTTGCATGGATCAGTAATTGTTTTTCCTTGTCCATAACATTGATGGCACACGCTTGACATACTAAAGAAGCCGCGTGTCTGATGAATTTGACCGCAGCCTCGGCAAGCAGGACATTTTTTAATTCCACTAGCTGAAGCGGCCCCTAGCCCATTACATGTGCTGCAGCATACATAATTTGTCATGCTAGCTTCCTTTTCTGTCCCTTTTACAGCTTCTTCAAAGGAAAGTGTAATGTTTATTTTTTTACTTGCGCCTTGTTGAGCCCCTACTTCTTCAGATCCTCCTCCAAAAAAGGAATCGAAAACAGAATCACTACCACCGCTACCGCCAAATGCGTGCATGAATGTACGTAGGGCCTCTTCCATAGAAGAAAAACCACCAGCAGCATCCGAAGGTCCAAATCCTGCTGCTCTTGGGTCATGAGTACCAAATTGATCGTAGTTGCGTCTTTTTTCTGCATCTCCCAGGATTTCGTAAGCTTGAGAGATTTTTTTAAATTTTTCTGTAGCTTCGGGATTCCCTTGGTTTTTATCAGGATGATACTGAAGAGCATTTTTGCGATAGGCTGCTTTAACCTCTTCCTGGGTGGCATCGCGAGATATACCCAGTTCTTTATAATAATCGGAACTATTCATAATAAATGGGGGATTTTAAGTTCGTAAAAGGCTAGTGTAGCATAAAGAATTGGTTTTCTGCCAATAATTTAGCAAAAGAGTCTTCAAAGTGCTAAAATCCTAAAAATCTTTTGGGTTTTTTATATTTTTGTGCAGCTTTTGATTTTGCTCGGCTTTTTACAGAGGGTTTATCATGACAAAGACGTGTTTTAGCCGATTTCATAATGCCTTCTTTATCGACTTTCTTTTTTAAAGCCCTCAAAGCTTTATCAAGAGGTTCTCCGGGGCGGACTTTAACGCTGGGCATGAACAATTTTTCCTTAAGTTACAAATTAATGATAAGCCAAATCATCTTAAGTTCTTAAAGCTTAAGCCAATGGATAAGGATCAATAGACTTTCCTTTAAGATTTACCAAAAAACTTATTTTAAGATTTGATATCTAATCATAGTAAGGGAAAATCTGCTTATTTTTCAAATCTAAAATCTTAAAGTCTTATATGGGGAGCGTGTGTTGGTAAAATATTTTTTGATTTTCTGTGCTTGAAGAGGGGGTATTTAGCAAGGGTAAGAGCAACTGAGGATTAACAGTAGGCAAGTAGCAAGGGATAGAAAGATCAAAGGAGCTATCAGAGACAATATAATCGCTGTCTATAATTTTTTTAGAAATTTCCTGGCTTTCTATAAGTTCAGGTTCTTCGCTCTCAAGGAAATTCTCTTTTTGTACTCCTTTGATCACTAAAAACTGATCTGATCTATGAGATAATACAAAGCTAAAACGACCTAAATGGTGAGGTAGATAGGCCAACGGAGAGTAAAAAGATTGTAGAGAAACCTTTAATCCAAAACGCAAAGTTCTAGCAATGGTTACTCCAACTCTTGTGCCTGTGTAAGAGCCCGGACCGATACCAACGGCAATTTTATCTATTCTTGGATAGGAAGTAAGGAGATTTTTAATACTTGGTAAAAAAGATTTAGAAAGTTGATTTTCATGTACATAGGAATGGCATGCACAGATTGTATCCGTTTCTGCAACAGCAATTAATGCTATCTTGGAACTAGTGTCTAAAATAAGAGTGTACATTTTTTTCATGGAAAATTTGATTTAGATTAACAAAAATGATTAAAAATTGCACCACTTTTACACAATATTTCCTTCTGTAAATAGTTTGCTTTATTGCGCATATTTTCTAGAGCTGATAAATTGATGGCCTTTTATTAATGATGCATTCGATGTAATCCCAGTTAGGAGATCATTTTTTGGATAGTCAAAAAGAGCAGGACGAGATTTTAAACGAAGAAAAAATGGAAGAAGCATTAGTCGAAGCTATGCAGAAATCTGTAAAAAAAAATGAAAAAACAAGAGATAAGAATGCTGAGTCTTTCCCTCATGAAGTATTTGTAGTTCCTCTTAGCCGACGTCCTTTTTTCCCAGGCATGGCTGCGCCTATTGTAGTTGAACCAGGAGCTTTTTACGAAATCCTCAAACTAGTTGCCAAATCAGAGCATAAATGTATGGGTTTGTTCTTAACCCGTAATGAGAATGCAAATATTTATAAGGTAGGTTTTGATGATTTGTATCAAGTAGGTGTATTAGCGCGTGTTTTGCGGATTATCCCTATGGAGCAAGGCGGGGCACAAGTAGTTTTAAATATGGAAAAACGTATTTCTATACGTAAGCCTTTTACAACCCTTAAATATCTCAAAGCACAGGTAACCTACCATCATGATGAAGTAAAGCAGCTTTCCAAAGAGCTAAAAGCTTATTCAATTAGTATTATCACAACTATTAAAGAACTTTTGAAGTTAAACCCTTTATTTAAAGAAGAACTGCAAATTTTTTTAGGGCATTCTGATTTTACCGAACCAGGAAAATTAGCTGATTTTGCAGTAGCTTTAACAACAGCTAGTAGAGAAGAGTTGCAGGAAGTGCTGGAAACTTTTGATTTGCAAGGTAGAATCGATAAAGCATTGCTTTTATTAAAAAAAGAAATTGATTTAAGCAAATTGCAAAATAGTATTAATCAGAAAATAGAAGCCAATATTTCAGAAGCTCAACGTGAATTTTTCCTCAGACAGCAACTAAAGACCATCAAAAAAGAACTAGGCCTAGAGAAGGATGATAAAACCTGTGATATAGAAAAATTTGAGGGACGTTTAAAAAAAAGAGTGGTTCCGCCTGATGTCATGCAGGTCATTGAAGATGAAATGGAAAAGTTGGGTGTATTGGAAGTCCAATCAGCCGAATATGCGGTATGTCGCAATTATCTAGATTGGTTAACGATTATTCCTTGGGGTATCTATAGCGAAGAAAAGCTAGATTTAAAAATTGCAAAAAAAATACTTGAGAAGGACCACTATGGACTCAATGATATTAAAGAAAGAATTTTAGAGTTCATTGCTGTAGGTAAGCTCTCCGGTGGAGTAAAAGGGAGTATTATTTGTTTAGTTGGTCCTCCAGGAGTGGGAAAAACCAGTATTGGAAAAAGTGTTGCAAGAGCTTTAAAAAGACCTTTTTATCGATTCTCTGTAGGTGGCATGCGTGATGAGGCAGAAATCAAAGGGCATCGCCGTACCTATATTGGATCTATGCCAGGAAAGCTTGTTCAAGCTCTTAAATCTACGCAAGCGATGAACCCTGTCATTATGTTAGACGAGGTGGATAAGATGAGCTCTAGTTACCACGGAGACCCAGCTTCTGCTTTATTAGAGGTTTTAGACCCAGAGCAAAATAGAGATTTTCTAGATCATTATCTTGATGTTCGTTGTGATTTATCCCATATTTTGTTCATCGTCACAGCAAATATCCTAGATACAATTCCAGAACCTTTGAAAGATCGTATGGATATCCTGCGTCTATCAGGCTATATCTCAGAAGAAAAGATACAAATTGCGCAAAAATATTTAATCCCTCGTAACCGCAAAAACATGGGGTTAAAAACAACAGATATTAATTTTACTAAGGATGGGGTTGCTCAAATCATCAATGGGTATGCTCGAGAAGCTGGTGTTCGCAGCTTAGAAAATTATATCAAGAAAATCATGCGTAAAGCGGCTGTTTCTGTTGTTAATGCACAAGAAAAAGAGGCGGAATGTAAAAAGATTTCGATTTCCGAGAATAATGTAAAAGATTTTCTAGGAAAGCCCATTTTTACCACGGATCGTTATTATGAAAGAACTCCTGTAGGTGTGTGTATGGGACTTGCCTGGACCTCTTTGGGAGGCGCTACCCTATATGTTGAAGCAACTAAAGTTAGCGCGGAAAAGACGGAAATGAAATTAACAGGACAAGTAGGAAATGTAATGAAAGAATCTTCTCAAATTGCTTGGACTTTTTTACATAGTCAGGTGAATCGATATATTCCAGGCGGTAACTTTTTTGAAAAGTCTCAGGTGCATCTACACATCCCTGAAGGAGCTACTCCAAAAGATGGACCTTCGGCAGGAATTACGATGGTAACGTCTTTACTTTCCCTTTTAAAAGATCAACCTGTTATAGAGGATTTAGGAATGACAGGAGAATTAACGCTTACCGGTAAGATTTTACCCATTGGAGGGGTTAAAGAAAAGTTAATTGCTGCAAAGCGCTCCGGAGCTAAAGTATTAATTTTCCCATCGGAAAATCAACGAGACTACGATGAGCTTCCTGCTTACGTCAAAAAAGGGATTCAGATGCATTTTGTATCGCATTATGATGAGGTGTTTGATGTCGCGTTTAGCAAATAACTCTTGCTTTGAGAAGAGCGTTTGTAAAAAGGTGATTGAACCTGAAAATCTTCAAGAGACAATAAAGCGTTTACGTGAAGAAAAAACAACAATTGCAACGCTCAATGGCTCTTTTGATCTTTTACATGCGGGACATTTAGAAATTATTTTTCAAGCTTCTTTGCAAGCTGATATATTGATTGTGGCCTTAAATACAGATGTGTCTATTCAACGGTATAAAGATGTAAAGCGTCCGATTATTCCTTTAAAAGAGAGGATTTTATTGATTGCTGCATTGGAAATGGTTAATTATGTTACCTATTTTAATGAGATAGATCCTAGACAGGTTTTATTAAAAATTCGACCAGATGTGCATGTCAATGGTTCTGAATATGGACAAAACTGCATAGAAAGAGAAACTGTAGTTATGCAGAAAGGTAGAATACACATTGTAGAAAAAATTCCAGGATTATCTACTTCTTACATCATTAACAAGATTAAAAAAATATGCGACTAATAGGCCTTTTTGACACAGAGCAAAAAGCACTGAGCTTTCACTCTTTTTTATTGCAAAAAGGAATACAAAGCTCTTATGAACCAGATAATCCCTCTGCGGAAAAACCTTTGTATCGTATATGGGTCCAGAAAGAAGAAGATTTTAACGCTGCTTCAGAGATGTTTTTGCAGTTGAGTCAAAATCCTAATGACTCTTTATTTCAAGTAAAAGAAGAATCTAAAAAAGAAGAATTCATAGAGCCTTCTGTAATTCAGATACAACCCTCGCGAAAATTAAGAGGGATTACTCCTCTTCTGATTTTTATCTGCTGTTTTTTGTTTTTATGGAATTCTTTTCAAGAAAGCCAAATTATGAAAAATGAAGGAGCGTTAGCTCTTCAGGTCTCTTTAACGCCATTGATGCAAAAATTGCTGTTTGATTACCCAAAAGCCTTTGAAGAGTTAAGCCAATTTGTTCAAGTCCATCCTATGAAGACCTTTCAAAATGTAGATGAATTGCCTTTGGAAACCCAATTAGAGTTTAAAAAAATAGAAGCGATCCCTTCTTGGAAAGGAATATTACAGCTTGTTCCCGCCATACGAAAAGAAGGCCTGCAAGCAATAAGCCAAGTTCCGATGTTTGAAAAAATCAGACAGGGGCAAATTTGGCGTCTTGTTACGCCTATTTCCCTGCACCGTGATTTTTTACACATTCTTTTTAATATGGCTTGGCTTTTCCTATTTGGTAAACAACTAGATTTGAAAATAGGCAAGAAAAAAATACTTGTATTAGTGCTTCTGATTGCTATAGCTAGCAATACTGCGCAATATATCATGAGTGGTCCTTACTTTATTGGGATTTCAGGAGTAGTAGTAGGGATGGGTGGGTTTATTTGGGTGCGACAAAAAAAAGCTCCATGGGAAGGATATTCTGTCCAGAAGAGTGCTCTTTTATTGTTGTTTTTCTTTGTTACGGCAATGGTTATATTGGATGGGGTTATTTGGGGGGTTAGGTTATTTTATCACCTAACACCTACTTTGCAGATTGCTAATACCGCACATGTTGTAGGAGGTCTTACTGGAGCTTTTTTAGGATGTCTTCCTTGGTTTAAAAAAGGACTTACATGAGCCAACGTTGTTTAGTTATTTTAGGCTGCTCTAGTCAGCAACACACACGTACTCGCAATCACGGCGCTTATCTTTTACTTTGGAAAACCGAAGGCTTTTTATTTGATCCAGGAGAAGGAACACAGAGGCAATTTATCTTTGCAAATGTGGCCCCTACTTCTGTAACACGTATTTTTATTAGTCATTTCCATGGAGATCACTGTTTAGGATTGGGCTCTATGTTAATGCGTCTAAACCTGGATAAGGTCATATATCCAGTTCATTGCTATTATCCAGCTAGCGGTCAAACCTATTTTGAAAGATTACGCTATGGGTCGATCTATCACCAACAGATTGAGATCGTTGAACATCCTGTTTTTGAAGAAGGGGTTGTCCATGAAGATGAGCAATTTTTGATTCAAGCGCGCTTTTTAGAGCATGGAGTTGAGAACTTAGCTTGGCGTGTTACAGAAAAAGATCAAATTAAGTTTGATCAAAAAAAGCTTCAACAAGCTGGAATTTTTGGTCCTAATGTGCGTCTTTTAAAACAGAAAAAAGAACTCATCATTCAAGGAAAAAAGATCAAGTTAGAGGATGTAAGTTGGGTTCGCAAGGGAGATGTGGTCTCTGTTGCTATTGATACTCTATTTTGTCCTGCCCTTGTGAAGATAGCTGATCACGCTACACTCTTCCTCTGTGAAAGTACTTATTTAGAGGCTCATAGTCATTTGGCTGAAAAACATCACCATTTAACCGCTAAACAAGCGGCTAAAGCTGCTCTGGAAGCTCATGTAGATACATTGGTGTTGACCCATTTTTCTGCTCGCTATCAAGATTTAAATGAGTTTTTACAAGAAGCATCTGTGATTTTTCCTAAAACAATTGTCGCAGAGGATTTGAAGGTTATTCCTTTTTAATCCTCAAGATCTTCCATAATAACAGTAAGCTCTTGAATAAGCATTTCCAAGCGGTTTATGTGTTTTGTGAAATTATGTAGAACCAAACTTAAGTCAGAGCCTTCTTCTGTTTTAAAATCAGTTGCTGCCTTCAATAAAGTAGTCTCAGAAGCACTATTTGGGTTATATAAGGGCTGATATAAGATGTTATGCATAATATAGGCTGTGTCTTTTAAGTCTTCTAGTAACACCTAAGAGCTCCTTTCTATTTTTTCCACAATAGAATTTAGCTGTTTTACTGCATGCGCAAATTCCTCTAGAAATTGAGGATCTTTTGCTTTAGCAGCATCAAGAGACTGCAATTTGGTTTTAAATTGCCCAATACTATCGTAAAGCTGTTTTTGTATTTTTTTAATCGGATCTTGAAACGGCAATGGAGAAGAAGGAAAGGAACTGGTGATCCTAATCATTTTAATTCTCTTCTTTTTTTTCCTTTAAGCTTGCGCATAGGTTTTCTCTTTGTTTTTTTCTCCTCTACAAAGTTTGTTTGTGTAGGCCATCCTGTAATAGGGGGTAGCTTCAAGACACACTCCTTGTTTATTTTAGTGTATCGCGCTTGTTTAGTTATTTGTCAAAAAAAATATTTTAACGGGATTTTTCTTGATAATTGAGATACGAAAAATGACCAGGGCTTCTTTTTTATAAAGGAGTATAAAATGCAAGAACTGATTCATTACTATTAAGAACTAAACGACATAAGGCTAATATGAAAACTAAAGAGGCTATCCAGCCCACTATTAAAGAAGGTACAAATATAACCGAGTTAGATCCCATTGCTAATTTGTTGAATCCAGATTTGATTAGTTCTGCAATCATGCAACGTCTTATCAAAAATGATCCCGAAGGTGTAATGGAAATCATCGAAGACCATTTGTTGAATAAATCGAAATTTTTTAAGAGAAGCAGATATACCAAGATCGACAAATATATCCGTTATTAAAAAGAAAAAATCCAACGATTAAGAATTGGCTAAAATTATGTACGCTACACACCATTGATATTGGAATAAGTTTTTATTCTTTAGCTTTGCATCTTTGTTGTTTGCTAATCACAGCTGCTACAATCGCAAAAGCTGAAGCTACATTAAGAGATTTCTTAAAACCATAGAGGGAAATTTGCACAGCTTGATCAGCCATAGATAGTGCTTGGTCGGAGAGTCCATATTCTTCATTTCCTAATAAGAGTGTGAATTCTTTAGGGAAGGTAAAATCAAACAGCGAAGGAGCATTTGGAACGGTTTCTAAGGCAATTAAAGGTTTAGGAAGCTGCTCCAAGGGTCTATTTTGATAACAGCTTACTTTATCAAAGGTAAACATCGAGGTTTTTTGCACTTTGGGGTTATTGATATAGGGGGTTTGTTTGGCAAAGTAAATGGAGCCCAAGCGAAACGCTTCCACTGTTCGAATAATGCTACCTACATTAAAAGCAGAGCGAATGTTGTCTAGGTAAACTCCTACTTGTAAAAAAGGGGTATCAGAATCGATATCTGATTTCTGATGAGATGCAAGCAGATTGTGTTCTTGCCAGGACTGGCCTATTTGCGCTAAATGAAAATGATAACGATCACAGAGCGCTTTGATATCTTGCAAATTAAGTAGGGGCAGCTCTAGCCAAGTTTCTATGCGGCGGTAGAGTGTATCCTTAGCCTGAAGATGATAGTAGCGCAAAGCACGTGCTGCCCAAGTATGACGCATTTTTACAGACAGCTGAAGAAATTCTGTTTCTGTATAACTTAAAGCTCTATTTAGCTGCTCTAGCTGCAAGATACCCCTCCAAATTACCTTCGAATACATAGGGCTTTGCAGTTTCAAACGCGATAATTTTATTGGTTGCATTGTTCAATAGATCACGATCATGGCTAGCGACAATGGCGGTGCCTTTGAAATCCTCTAGTGCCCAAGATAGAGCAGATACCGCTTCTAAGTCTAAATGATTATTTGGTTCATCTAATAGTAAAACATTGTAATTACATAGCATAATACCACCTAAGATTAGCCTAGCGGTTTCTCCTCCTGATAGATGCGCGATCGATTTAAAAGCATCATCTCCGGAAAAAAGCATTTTTCCTAAAATGCTGCGTATGTCTTGATCATTGATGCCCTCTTTTCTATTTTTGAGCCAATCAAAAGCTGTCATATTGCTTTTCTTATCGATTACCTCAGAGTGGTTTTGGGGAAAATAACCAATTTGGACTTGATGTCCTACTTCAATACATCCACTATCTAGAGGTAGTATTCCTGCTAAAAGCTTGATAAGTGTGGTTTTTCCTTTACCGTTATTTCCGATCAATCCAATTTTATCTCCTCGACTTACTTCAAAATTGAGATGATTGAAGACAAGATTCTCATCATAGGATTTGGAAATGTCTTTTACTTTGAAAACCGTTTGTCCAGAGACTTTTTCTGGGGGATAAAAACGGATATAGGGGCGTTGAATATTGGATTTTTTTAACTCTTGAGGCTCTAATCTCTCGATTTCTCGCAGACGAGATTGTACTTGACTAGCACGTGTTCCTGCGCTAAAGCGTGCTACGAACTCCTTGAGTTGAGTTGCCTTTTTCTCTTTTGATTTGTTTTCTAATTCCGTTTTCTCGCGGAGCGATGTTTTAGCAATTAACATATCGTTATAATTACCAGGATAAACAATAATGGTTTCATAATCTAAGTCAGCAATCTGTGTTGTTACAGCATTTAAAAAATGGCGATCGTGACTTACAACAATCAACACTCCATTGTAATTGTGTAGAAATCTCTCTAGCCAACCGATGGATTCTAAATCGAGGTGATTGGTTGGTTCGTCTAATAAAAGAGCTTCTGGATTGCCAAACAATGCTTGGCAGAGTAAAACTCGAAACTGTCTATCAGAGGGAAGAGAATGCATTTTTTTATGATGCCATTCAGGAGGAATACCGATACCGTTTAAAAATACTTCTGCATCGGATTCTGCGCTATACCCATCTTCTTCTGCAATGATCTCTTCTAATTCACCTAGACGAATTCCAATAGCATCTGTTATTTCTAATTCATAGAGGGCGTCTCTTTCTTGAAAAGTCTCTGCAAGGCGCTTATTCCCCATGATTACTACATCAATTACCTTCATCTCACTAAACTGTGCAATATTTTGTTTAAGAAAACCCACTTTTCTAGGTAATGTTACAGATCCAGAAGAAGGCTCATCTATTCCTAAAATAATATTAAATAAAGTAGACTTGCCAGCCCCATTTGGACCGGTCAGTCCATAGCGGCAACCTGAGTTAAAAGTGATTGTTACATCTTCAAAAAGAGTTCGGGCGCCTATTTTTTTAGAAATGTCTCGTAGTGTAATCATGATTTTAGCCTATTTCAGAAAATTGCCCCGTATTCTAGCATAGATAGAAAAGGAGAACAAGAGTTATGGCTGAATTAAGTTTTTCCAAAGCAGGAGCGCTTTTTTTACATTATTTATCCACTGCAAAACAGGTTTCACAACATACGTTGCGTAACTACAATATTGATATGCAAGAGTTTGGATATTTTTTTCAAAATAGAATTTTGCTCATACCAGAAGTGGATATAAAAAAAAACGCCCCTTCTTTTTTGGTGCAAAAAGTAGGAAAGAAAGCCATTCGTTGCTATCTAGCATTTCTAGCAGAAAAACGACTGTCTAAAAAAACGATTTATCGCAGGTTATCTTGCTTGCGCTCTTTTTTTACTTATTTAGTAAAACACAAGAAACTAGAAATCAATCCTCTAACTGAACTTGCTACTCCAAAATTGGAAAAAAAGATCCCTACTTCTTTAAGTTATCAGCAAATAGAGCAATTACTAGCACAGCCTAATACCAAGACTTATTTAGGCTATAGAGATCGATGTGTTATGGAATTATTTTATAGTAGTGGATTGCGTTTGAGTGAGTTAACTGGGTTAAATAGACAAGATTTGGATATACAAGGTTTATTAATCAAAGTTCATGGTAAAGGTAAAAAACAAAGGGTGGTTCCTATTACTCAAACCGCAGCTCATTGGCTAGATACATATATCAACCATCCTCTTCGAGATCAGGATAGCTCTTCTCATCGAAGAGAGGAAGACTCTCAAGCTATTTTTTTAAACAAGTGGGGTAAAAGATTGAGCCCTCGTTCCATCGATCGTCATTTTATGCAATATCTTAAGGCAAGCGGTTTAGCAGCTACCATTACCCCTCATACCATTCGACATACTATTGCAACACATTGGCTAGAAAAGGGAATGGATTTAAAAACCATTCAAATGTTACTTGGACATAATAGCTTGGCTACCACTACGATCTATACGCAAGTTTCCTCTCGTTTAAAAAGGGAAGTGTATGATAAAGCTCACCCCTTAGCACAAGAAAAGCCGGGAAAGCGTTAAGCCGGATTCTGTCGTTGAGCAATCATTCATCTAGGGAATCTGTTGCCAAATCCCTCAAGCGATTTTATTCTAATGAGCTCTGCGGAAAAACAGATTGTTCCTAAAAACAACGCTCATTACTTTCTTGCTTCAGATAGGGTTTATCGCACCCCTCATCTCTGAGAGTGGGGCTAGCTCTTAAAGCTAGCATTTTCAGCCTGTCCCATTAGGGCGGTGTATTTTCTGTTATACTTTCCGTAGCCTTGCGGCCCCCAGTCTTTCACTGGTATCTTTTCCTGCGAAGTCCAGACTTTCCTCTGTTTATAAAAACAGCGATTGCTTAGCTTTCCCATGCAAAATTCTTCTTTTACGCTCGACGACGACGACGTTTAGTGGCAACAGCTGTACCTTCAGTAGACTCACTATCTTGCCAATAATGGATACGCGAGCAGTGCTCACAAAAAAAGAGATTATCTCCCTTGCGCACTAAGTTTTCATGTTGTGCGGTAAGCGTGATATGGCAACCACTACATGTACGATTTTCAATAGGGACCACTACGCGATCTTTTTTATTATGTAACAATCTTTCATAGATGCGTAAAATTTCAGAGTTAGCCACACCTGCGAGCTGCTCTCTTTTCTCTTTAATGGTAGATCCTTCTTGATTGATCAAATCCACACTTTGCCTGATCTCTTTTTCCAAAACCAAGCTGCTCTCTTCAGAGTTTTTTAAACTTTCTTTGATCTTATCTAAAAGCTCTTCTTCCGATACTTTTCGATCTACTAGATCAGAAACCTTTTGCTCAACGGCAAGGCGTTCTCTTTCCGCATGGGTCATCTCTTGCGTAAGAGCATTAAATTCATCAGCTTTTTTGACATTACTCTGTTGTGTTTCTAATTTTTTGATCCTTGCGTTGATATCGTGAATTTTTTGTTCGAGAAGTTCAATGCTCTTATCAAAATCTTTAATCTCTTGTTCTTTGTCTGTAATTTGAGAGTACAAATCTTTTCGTAATTCTTCAAGTTGGGATAATTCCTTAACGCGTTCTTTTTTCACTCGCATAAGACGAATCATCTTCATGTCGAGCTCTTGAATATCTAAGATTTCCTTGAGTTCTTCTAATAGCATAGGTTACTCTTTTGGGTAGCTTTAAGCAGAGGTTATATAAGCGTACTTGTAGTACTAATAGATTATATGTTTCCTCTAATATCTCTCAAGCATAAAAAAATATTTTAAACCAAAAACATAGAAAGTAAAAAATTTACTAGATGAGAAGTTAAAATTGCTAAAAGTATTCTGTAAATGCAGGTTTTTAACCATATTCAACAATCTTAATTAGAAGTAAAACAATCCGCAAATCAACATTTTGTCGATTTGCGGATTGTTTTTATACTAATAAAAAGCCATGAGGAATTAAAGCGGAAACCAGCTCAGTTTATTGGTCGTGAAACAGGATTGGAAGGACTTTTGAGTAAAAATAATGCCAGCCTTATTGTAGTGCGTGGCAGAAGGCGTATTGGTAAAAGTAGGCTTTTGGCGAAAAGAAGTAAAAAGCTTTTTCTTTTCTGGAAATCCTCCTGGTGGGCAAGACAACGGCTCAATCTCAGCGCGATGTCTCTGCGCGTCAGCTCGAGAGAGAGGGTGTTTTTGGTATTAAACCAGATGATTGGAGTAATCTCTTTTGGCATGCTCTCTAAGCATACAGAAAAAAGGGCGCATTTTAATTGTATTCGATGAAATCTCATGGATGGGAGGAAAGGATCCTCATTTTTTAAGACAGTTAACAACCGCTTGGGAGCGGCTCGATTTCCTCATGGATTGAAAAGAATATCCTCAGTAATACGGGATTTCTTGGAAGAATTACTATGGATCTTACTTCTTGAAGAACTCTCTTTGCATTCTTGTAAAGCTTTCTGGTATCCAAAAAAAATGCGTGTTACAGCCTATGAAAAATTCAAGCTTCTATCTGTAACAGGAGGGGTGCCACTCTATTTAGAACAAATCAGACCAGAGCTTTTCTGCAGAGCAAAATATTCGAAACTTTTGTTCATTAAAGGGAGTTTGCTTGTAAGAGAATTTGATGAGATATTCTCAGATCTTTTTTCACGTAGTAAAACAAGCCAGAAAGAGATTGTAACTTGCCTTACAAACGGCCCAAAAGAGCTTACTCAGATTTGTAAAGAATTAGGAAAATTCCAAGGAGGCTTATACAGCAAGTACTTGGATGAATTAATAAAGGCTGGTTTTGTAAAAAGAGATTTTACCTGGTATCTAAAAAATGGAAAAGAAGGAAAGCTAAGTTATTATCGTTTGAGCGATAATTATTTGCGCTTTTATTTAAAATGTATTGCTCCAAATCGTTCCAAAATCGAAAAAGGAGCTATTCCAGCTTCGATACTAAATAGTCTTCTTGGCTGGGAATCTATCATGGGGCTACAATTCGAAAATCTCGTTATTCATAATTGTAAGACTCTTTGGAATATATTAAATATTTCTATGAACCTATCTTGCATTGAATATAAATTTTTGCTATGTTGTATGGTCTTTTTTCTTTTCTAACAAAGGCAGATTGACATGAGTAAGCAAGGATGAAATGAAGAACAGTTTAACATTCTCGAACCTTCAATGGAGAAACGGGT
>PSRO01000057.1 GCA_003176115.1 Chlamydiota bacterium
TAACTTTAAACAAGCTGAGGGAATAGCCGAAGCCACTGCAATTCGAAATCATGATTTAAAATTGTTAGATGAAGGGTCTAAAGCTAAAGATCTTAAGAAAGATATTACCGTAGAGGTAGAGGTTGTAGATGAGCCATGTACATCAAGTGTCAATGATGATATTGTCTCAGAAATCGAAGAAGATGCTTTATGCGATGCAGAGGAAACTTTGTCTGCCAAACAACAAAATAAAATGCAAGATCAAGCAGAAGAAGCTAATGATCTAAAACGGACCAAGATTGATAAGCAAACAGAAAAAAAGAATAAGAAAATCAAATTAGTAAACAAAGCATATGAAATTCGGACTGATGAAATTAAGTCAGACGCAGGTAAGCTTCAATAGATACAAACTCATTAGCTTTTTTAATACCCAAACACAAAAGATTAACTCTCAGTTAGGTTCAACGGAGAAAATATTTGTGGAGAATATTTCCGATAGATCTGCACAACTAGGCAAGCAATTACTGAATTTGGACAAATGGTGAAAGCAAGATAAACCATCTTAAGAGCTGTCTTTACTTACAAAGACAGCTCTATAAATTTCCCAACCCTGCATTCATTCTGCTAACTTACCCAAAGTAAATCCGCCAACCTCTGAAGAACATTGAAGAAGGATCTGAACGGATCAAACAGTTTGTTAAGGACCACAATCCAAAAATCAAAAATTCCGATAGCACCCATTCTATTATGGAATACTACAAAACAAACCAGTTATAACAAACTTGTAGCTAGTACTCTTCTAGCTATTTACCTCAAACGATTCTTTTATAAAATATATTGGAATTGTCTTTGAAAAAGAGATAAAAGTAACATAGGTAAAAAAGATCAACTTACACAAAACCTTTATGCGTAACTTTGCACTTGCCAAACAGATTGTACAAACTCTTGTAAAAGCTGGATTCACCACCTATTTTGCAGGGGGATGGGTACGTGATTACTTGATGAATCACCCCTCTGATGATATAGACATCGCAACTGAGGCTCCAATAGATGCCATTCAAAGGCTTTTTCCTAAAACAATCCCGGTTGGATTATCTTTTGGAATTGTGATTGTGGTTATAGAAGGACATCAATTCGAAGTAGCTACTTTTCGCAAAGAAAAAGACTATGTAGATGGAAGACGCCCTACTCATGTTGAATCAGCTACCCCAGAAGAAGATGCACTCCGTCGGGATTTTACTATTAACGGTTTGTTTTGGGATCCTCTCACAGAAACGTTATACGATTATGTAGAAGGGCAAAAAGATCTCACATTAGGAATCATTCGTGCTATTGGAGACCCACACGCTCGTTTTTTGGAAGATCGACTGCGTATGATACGAGCTGTGCGCTACTCCACTCGGTTTAATTTCTCCATTGAAATAAAAACCGATCAAGCCATTATCGCTCATGCAAAGAGCTTATTTCCTTCTGTTGCTATGGAACGGGTATGGCAAGAGTTTCATAAAATGGCTCAATTTGGAAAATTAGATAGCAGTTTTTTAGAGCTATATAGGCTAGGTTTATTCACAACCATTTTCCCGGAACTTCAGAATCTCAAAATACAAGAACTAGAAAAAAAAATAGAGCCCTTTAAAAGATTTCCTAAAAAAACTCCTGTTATTGCTTATGTATTAGAGCTATTTCCCGACCGATCTTTGGAGGAACAATTATCTATTTGCGAGTATCTCAAATTATCTCGAGCAGAAAAAAATTTCACCCTGTTTTTTTACCGCGCAAAAAAAATATTATCTATGCCTAAAGATTGGAAAATAGAGCTTGTTGAATGGGCGCATTTTTACACAGATCCTCAGTCCCATGTTTGTCTGCAGATTTTTGGAAATGGTTTACCTAGTAAAGACAGAAACGAATTTTTCGATTTTCATCAGCAAAAACAGCATCTATTAAAAAAATCTATTGAAAGAATTCAAAAAAAAGAACCCCTTGTTACCTCTAGCTCTCTTAAAGCAGCGGGAATAGCCCCAGGTAAGCAGATGGGTCTTTTACTACAAGAAGCTGAAAGGATCTCTATTAACCAGCAAATTCAGGACCCTCAAGAAATCATTTCCCAGCTTAAAAAAATGCCCCTTTGGAGTTGTTCATGAATCTCATTTCTTTTCTCACAATCCTAATCCCTTGTTTGTTCTTTATTAACCAAGAAATACTATCTGCTGCACCCTTTGAGCTCAAAAATTTTTCCCTTCCTTTAGAAGTTAGCTCTGCTTTTCATGAAGTGCATTCTAATAAACTGATTCCTTTAAAAGGAATTTCTCATCGAAGGGACTTTATAGAAAAAGTGAAGCAAGGAAAATGGGACCTACAACCCGTTATTATTTCGCAAAGTGCATTTGTTTCAAGAGCGATGACAAAGCATTTAATGACAAACAAAAAAGATTCTGCTTTAGGTGTTAAACACATAAAGAGAGACAAAATCACCAATATGGAAGGAGCCCTGCATACTTTTGTAACCTCTATTTGCCCTGTAACTATGCTGGGTGATTACATCTATGAAAATAGCATAGAAACAGAAGGTCCTTCAAGTTTAGATGGAGTAATAGGAAGTTATTCAGATGCTGCATGTCATTTACAGAGCAATAGAGAAAATGAGTCAATTTTTATATTTTGAAAAGTTATTGCTGTTTTTTATAATAGACTAAATTGGTTCCTGCAATGTGGATAAGAGGATATCTACTGCTTATTTCATTCAAATAGGTAAATACTCCATGAAAATCAGGGGTAAAATCATGCCACATCACAATAGCATTAGGAGCCAAGACGTTCATCACATTTTCCGTATCGCTACGAACACATTCGTAGGAGTGTCCCCCATCTATAAAAGCAAAATCAACGAGTCCTTGCTTACAAAAGGCCTTAAAATCATAAGTCGCAGAATCGCCAATATGTTGGTTGATTTTTTTTTCACAAGAAGTTTTTTGATACTTTCTTTGTTTTTTCTGCTTATCTCGTACTAATTTTACATCGACCTCTAAGATAGGTTGCACCAAAGAAACTACCTCAGAGGGCAAATCCAAAGTATGAACAATAGCAGTATCTGGCGCATTTAAAGCCATTTGAAGTGTCGTATTCCCATCAAATGTCCCAATTTCAAGTAAAACGTGTGGTTTTTGTGTAGCTATCATTGACGCAATGGTTAAGAGCTCAAAATGAGATACATTTCCACATCTTACATCAAAATTTAATAACCGGATCTCGTTATATAAATTAACGATTTGGCTTAAACTCTTATTTTCAATCTTACTTTTTTTTAGCATCCCTTCATAATAGGAAGTGCCTAAAATGCTTTTTAATCCTTCTTTAGCTAAGTGAGGGTACCTTAAAGTAAAAAATAGAGCTTTCATACGCCGCATATTTTTTTTTAAGCGCATTATATCCACAATAAAACCTCTTTTTTGCAAAAAGTTTAAGATTAAATGTAATTGCTATTGCTGCGCAATCTATTTTCTGACAAAATGGGTTTGTTCGAAAACAAATATTCTCATGAGCTATCTTTCTAGTCTGCAACATCCTCTTATCAAACATTTAGTTAAATTACGACAAAATCGCGCATATCGCTACAAGCAAAAAACCGTCCTAATTAGTGGAATAAAATTGATTCGCGAATTATCTAAAAAATTTTCCTTCAAAAATGTTCTGATCGAAAAAACATATTGCCCTCTTTTTTCCTATAAAGCACAACAAACCAGCACCACTTCTTTAGCTGTCCTAGAAAAAATTACCGGTCTTGAAGCTCCCGAACCCATTGCAGCTGAGATCTGCATGCCTATCTTTCAAGATGTAAAACCTAGTAAACGCCTACTGATCCTAGATAGAGTGGCAGATCCTGGAAATCTAGGAACTCTTTTACGCACTGCTTTAGCATTTGATTGGTCTGTATTCTTAGTAGAGGGTTGCGTAGATCTATATAATGATAAAGCGCTGCGTGCTGCTAAGGGCGCAACGTTTTTCTTAAAGCTAGCTCAAGGAGATCTTATCGATTTACAGAATCTACTGAAAAAGGGATCTTTTCATATCTATGCAGCCGATGCTAAAGGAGATAGAATCAAAAAAATCTTACCAGAAAAACCCATTGCTTTAGCTTTAGGAAATGAATCTCATGGATTGAATCCTTTTATTGTGCAACATGCTCAGAAAATAACTATCCCCATGAAAAAACCTGTTGAATCTCTGAATGTAGCAATTGCAGGAGCTATTTTCATGTATCTATTACAGGATAAAGAATGAGTAAGCAAGACCACTTTCTCAATTGGGAAGAACAATATTGGAGCTCAGATAAAAAAGCTTCGCGTAAGCAAAGAAAAACCGCAAAAAAAAAAGACCGGTCCAAATTTAAAAAAAGCAATCAGGATCAACTGCTCAAACAAAGCAAAAGGCTTGTTAATGCAATGGACACACAAGGCAGGGTTCTCACTATTGCAGCAGATGGAATTACGGTTTTTGCAGATGAGCATTTCTATCTTTGCTCTTTGAGAGGCTCTCTTAAACAAGAGCGTGACCTCATGAAAAACCTGATAGCGGTTGGAGATCTTGTATCCATGCAAATCATCGATGAAACTCATGCTGTGATTACTCAAGTATTGCCTCGCAATTCTATTCTATCTAGAGCAGATAACCTCTCGCGTAATAAACAACAGTTGATCGCTACCAATGTAGATCAAGTTTTTATTACAACTTCTGTTTGCAGTCCCAAATTGAAGCCTCTACTTATCGATCGTTATATTATAGCCGCACAAAAGGGAAACATTTGTCCCATTATCCTTATCAATAAAGTGGATTTATTAGATACTCCCCCTGATAGGCTGTCTTTGGAAGCGATTGAAGAAGAAAAAAGATTATACGATGCGTTTATTCATGACTATCGATCCCTTAATTTCATCGTAATTCCTCTGAGCATAATCACTCAAGAGGGTATCGATATATTAAAAATGCAAATGCAAAACAAAACATCGGTGTTTTCTGGACAATCCGGTGTAGGTAAATCCTCTTTGATTAATTTGGTCACAGGTTTTTGTTTTGCAACAAGAAAAGTGGTAAAACGCACAGGCAAGGGCTCACACACCACAACACAAGCCCGCATGATCCCTCTAGAAGGAGGAGGATATTGCATTGATACCCCTGGCATTCAGAGTTTTGGGATCTGGGATATAGATAAAAAAACACTATCTTCTTACTTCTCTGAAATCTTTAGTATTTCCTCTGGGTGTCAATTTCCCAACTGCACCCATAGGGAAGAACCTAACTGTGCAGTAAAAAAAGCAGTAGAGACAGGAGAAATTTCGACCTTGCGCTTTGCCTCTTATTGCGCTTTAATGTCTTCTCTATCTAAAAAACATCAAAACCGTTAACCATTAGGTATTTTATATGAGCAATATCGAATCTATTGATGCTTTAGAAGTACTCGACTCCCGCGGTAATCCC
Source organism: Chlamydiota bacterium (assembly GCA_003176115.1). Taxonomy (GTDB): domain Bacteria; phylum Chlamydiota; class Chlamydiia; order Chlamydiales; family Rhabdochlamydiaceae; genus Rhabdochlamydia. Next base: position 5,455 of record PSRO01000057.1, read on the forward strand.
ACCATTGAGGTTTCTGTTTTTGCTACGGATGGTAGTCAAGGCAAAGCCATTGTTCCCTCCGGAGCATCCACCGGTGAGCATGAAGCTGTTGAGCTAAGAGATAAAGACCCTAAACGCTATCAAGGTAAAGGTGTTTTGCAGGCTGTAGAAAATGTAACAGGTCCTCTTGCTAAACTCTTAAAAGGAGAGTCCATTTTTGCCCAAAATAAAATCGATCAGTTAATGATTCAAGCAGATGGAAAAGAAAATAAATCACACTATGGGGCTAATGCTATTCTAGGGGTTTCTCTTGCAGTTGCTAAAGCTGCTGCTTGCTCTAAAAAAATGCCTCTTTATAAGCACTTACACCCTCAAACTAACTATACCATGCCCTGTCCTATGATGAATATTATCAATGGAGGAGCGCATGCAGATAATCTGCTCGATTTTCAAGAGTTCATGATTCGTCCTATTGGAGCGCCTAGTTTCCGTGAAGCATTACGTTGGGGTGTAGAAATCTATCACACGCTAAAATCACTTTTACAAAGCGAAGGGTACTCTACATCTGTTGGAGATGAAGGGGGATTTGCTCCTAGATTAGAATCCAATGAAATAACCCTCGATTATATTTTAAAGGCCATTAGACAAGCTGGCTATGAACCGGGTCATCAGATAACTATTGCCATGGACTGCGCAGCCTCTGAATTTTATGACAGCTGCAGCAAATCTTATGTGGAAAGAAAAAAACAAGCATCTGGTATGCCTTTTAGCACACGCTCAGCAGAAGAGCTTATTGCCTATCTTAGCGAGCTATGCGAAAAATACCCCATCGATAGCATTGAAGATCCTCTCGATCAAAATGACTGGAAAGGCTGGCATACATTAACAACCACATTAGGAAAAAAAATCCAAATAGTCGGAGATGATATCTTTGTAACCAATCCAAAATTTCTACAAAGAGGAATCGATCAAGAAGTTGCTAATGCTATTTTAATTAAACTCAATCAAATTGGAACCCTATCAGAAACTCTAGGAACCATAGATCTAGCCAAAAAAAATCGATATAAAACCGTCATTTCTCATCGTTCAGGAGAAACAGAAGATACAACAATTGCTGATTTAAGCGTTGCTCTTTCAACAAGACAGATTAAAATAGGGGCACCTTGTCGTACAGACAGAGTTGCCAAATACAATCGTCTACTGGAAATTGAGCATGAGCTTAAGGCTCATGCGCATTTTGGCAAATAAGTAGCGGCTGTCCTGCAAATAATAGAGTATGCGCAGCTAAAGGTTTTAGCTGCGCATCTATGGATAATATATATCTATCTCCAATAAGAGAGCCTACTTTAGAGACAAAATCCCCTTGGGAAACATAGGTGATAAATCGCTGTTTGATTTCTTTGTCGAGCTGATTCCAGTTTCTTTTTGCCTGTTTATATATTCCTGGAGGATGAACAGCAATAGAGCGTTCTTTACTTAATAGATCGTAATACTCGATAAAGGTATGTCCAGCTAGAGCCCCCCCTAAACTACAACCCATTACACGCGCAGCATTTGTCTTCTGATGAACTTTTATTAACCACTCTTGAATCTGTAATTTCGCTTTTCTAAACACTCTAAACCCAGGACCAGAAATATCTAAATCGCTAAAAAGAGAAGCTAAACCTCTTTTAGTAGTGGGACTAAAGTCGGTTCCTCGAAAAATTAAAAGGGAAGAAATACGAGGGTTTTTTGGAAGCCATCCAAAAGCTGGCATCTGCTGCCAAAGGTTAAAGACTCGATCTAAAATAAATGTTTCCAACATGATTTGATTTTGTATATTACGCACAGGGATTTTTATCTCATGGCCTAAAGCAATATCACGATAGGCTAATGCTTTGCAAAGAATCTCCGCCACACAAAAATCAAGCCAGTTACTATCCACTTCTATCGCGTTTTCTAACGCTTCTTGTACAATTTTTACGTCCTCTTTACTACTAGATACTAAAGAGAGCAAAGGTGCAGGGGAAAAATATCCATGCTCTCTGGCAAACCTTTGTAAACTTAAAGGACTTGCGTAGGTTCTGATTTCTTCTTGTGTTTTATAAGAACGCCTCTGATAGGGGAAACAGACTCCCAGCAAGGAATCTAATTTGGATAGACTCCAAATTCGCATATTACTCATGAGAAGTAAATACCCTTTGAAGGGCTGGTTTAAATCGCTCTTCTATAATTTGCTCTTTATTGGTTACTAGACCATCATGCAATGATTTTACATCTATGAGTTGTAATCTTCTACAGCTAAAAACATCCTTCTCTACACGAAAAATGGCTTTATATTCTTTATCGTGAATACAAAATTCTGTAGGAGAAAAACAAGCATTAAATCGAGTAATCACTGCATAAGGCCAATGATTTTTATCTAAAACGGATTGTCCTTCATAGTTTCCTGTAAATGGTTTTTTCAGCAGATAGTGAAATAAAGTAGGAAAAATATCCATATGCGAACTGATTAGATCTAAAGTACATCCACTCCATTTAGGATCGCTGCCTAATCGATAATAAAGGGGAACATGAACTTGGGGATAACTTAAATGAGAGGCATGAAAAAGATGTCCTTGCTCGTAAAATTCCTCTCCATGATCTCCAGTGATTACCACCAGAGCATCTTTATCCGATGCAAGAGCTATAAAAAACCTACCCAATAAGGAGTCCACAAAATGCAATGCATTGCGATAACGATTTTTAATTTTTTCTAAATATTCTTTACTGTTAGAGAGTGCTTTTAGATAGTTAAGGGTTTGATCCACCGGTTCAAAAGCAGATTTCTTCTCAAAAGGCCAGCTATAATCTAAATGTGTAGAATCTAGAAAAGTAATAAATACTCGCCCTCCTTTATCCTGTTGCATATCCTCAATTAAGCAATTGATCACAGCTTGATCTTTTAAATAAGTAGGTTCCTCTATAGAATCCTGCGTCACTATTTTATCAATAAGCATCCGATTACGACCAAATAAACTCTCTTCCATTCCATAATAACCAAGTCGTGAAGAGGCGTATACATGAATGCGATACCCACTTGCCTTCAGTGTTTGTAAAAAAGGACTTCCCATGGCTTTTTGCTTTAATAATAAAGAATTCCAGTGAAATGGTAATCGAGAATAAAAAAGGGAAAACCAGGAAAGATGCGTTGCATTTGCATTTGCAAGAGCTAGTTGAAAAGAAAGTGACTGCTCTTTAAAAGAGTGCAAATGAGGGGCTATCTCCTGATTAATGAAGTCTTCTCTTAAAGACTCTACTATGAATAAATAAATATCTGGCTTTGCATCTAAATGGATTTTTTCGATCTCTAATAGATCATGCTCTTGTAGAGCTACAATAGGTTGATCTACTTGTAAATACTCTTTTTCTTTCATAAAAAAAGTGATTTTCCAAGGTAGGATTTTTTGATATGCCTGCATATCGCCAAGCATTTTCCTATCTAAAGTTACCAAATCCCAGCCATATAGTAAAAAAAAACTACCCCCCGCTAATACAATCAGAGAATTGAAAGAAAGATAGAGAGGAATTTTGTCGCTCCAGTATTGTGTTTTCTTAAAGCACAATACGCTCGAAATTAAAATAATCACTGCGCTAAAAAATAAAAGAACCCAATTGCTTAAAGAGACATTACTCGCATAAAGTAGCTCTAAAATATTGTCCCCTCCTTCTTGCAACATAAAATTTAGAGCAAACCAAAAAGAAATGTCCATCAATCGAACAAGAGGAAAATCAAGTGTATGAGCCAATATCAAAAATAGACTTAATCCAACTATGTTAATAGCAAAAGGAATATATAAACTGAGAGTTTTAGCTAATATAATTAATAAAATAGTTTCAAGAGCACATTGTCCTATTGCATCAGCACACCATATAGCTGCGTTAGGTTTTAGTAATAAATGGACAATGTGTAATGTACTTATTAATAAAAAATAGAAACCAAAAAACCAATAATTAATCGATTTTTCTTTCATAGATTATCTTTAATTTAATAAATCAGCAACCAACTCTTCCCAAGATTTTTTTCTAATAAAACTCTCAATGCGTTCAGGGTGTTGTGGATGTACTTGCTCTACAAATTCTGGTATAAAGCGTGTAAGGTTATCTACCGTGTATTCTTCATCCATACGACGAGAAAACCCTTTAATAAATTCATTCCATTTAAATCTGCTGGTCTTAATTTGACGCATACAATTTTTTAGTTTTTCATCGGAAAAGATATATCCAATAAAGCGCAGAGGATGGATGTAATTTATTTGGTCCCCCTTTTTTTCTAGGTAACGCCTCTCAAGTAGTAACTTTACTAGTCCCTTTTCTGCCATTGTTTTGATAATGATCCTGATATTTTTTTTATCCTCTTCCAATAGAGGAAGTTGATAAAAAGAATCCTGCGCGGTAACAGAAATGAAAAAACCTTCCATTTGTCTTTGTATTTTTTCTTGATAAGCGGTTAACTCTTTTTGCATATCTTTCCAACTAATCTTTTCAAATAACTGGCAAAAAACTAATGGTATATTCTCATCATCTCTTGTTAGTCTTTCAAAGACCTGATTTTTCACATTTTGATAATTTTCATAATCAAATCTTTCAGCAAGAAAAAGATTCTGAGAGATTTCTTGAATAAGCACTGCTTTTGCTTGAAAAAAGTCATTTTGATCAATCAGTTGATAAACAGTATCAGAAACATTCTCCTCTATTTGCTCTTTAAATTGTGCAGAGATAAATCCCATATGACTGATAACCAGAGATAAAAGGAAAATTCTCAGCATCTAACCCTCCATAAATTAAAATACTAGTTTTAATTATATAAAGAATTTCCTACAACAACTTTACTCAAAAAAGATAAGTAAAAAAATAACCAGAGATCTATGGAGTTTTTTTGAAAAACTATCAAGAAACAAATAAGCCCCTTTCAAAGGAAGTGAAGGATTACCATGTGGCATTCAAATGCTGCTCTATAATCGGTTACTGATCTATTTTAGAATAAAAGAAGAAGATTAGCTTGTCTGATTATAAGCAAGGGCTAAAAATGCTTAAGAACCCAAAAGCATTCCCCAAGCTATCAGCTATTTGTATACCTGGAGTAGGAGACGCAGATATCATCAAGCACACCACTGCTATTTGCTTTTTATACCAAAGCATCTTCGTTACTTGCTTCTCAAAAAGATCTCTATGACTTCTTTAGTTAAAATAATTAACCAATCCTACTGTGTCCGGTTGCATGGTTTTTTTACCGACACTCCAATTAGCAGGACAAACCTCTCCATGTGCTTCAAAGCAAATTAATGCATCTAAAACACGTAAAGCTTCCTCGACCGAGCGTCCAATAGGGAAATCATTGATTAAAAGATGACGTATAATTCCTTGACGATCGATTAAAAACAAACCTCGATAGGCAATTCCCTCTTCTTCGTGCAATACACAATAATCACTAGCTATTTTCTTATTTAGATCGGAAACAACCGGATATTCTATCCCTTCAATACCGCCTTTGGTTTTAGGAGTAGAAAGCCAAGCTAAATGAGAAAATTTACTATCCACTGAGCAACCCACCACTTGAGCATTTTTCTTCTTAAATTGTGAAAGAGCTTCTTGAAAAGCATGTAATTCCGTTGGACAAACAAAGGTAAAATCTAAAGGATAAAAGAAAAATACAACATATTGCCCTAAGAAATCGTCTAAGGAAAATGCCTCTATTATTTTTCCTCCCTGCACTGCTTTTGCTATAAAAGAAGGAGCTTTTTTCCCGATTAATAAACGACTCATATTGTCCTCTTGTGTAAAAGTTTTTCCATTGCATGAATGTTTGAGAGCTCTTGTTTAATTGTGGTTTTCTCCCCATGTCCTGGATAGACAATAGTTTCTTGAGGAAGAGCTTCTAGCTTCTTTAAGGATTTTATCATTTCAAGAGGAGGGCATGCTGTTGGCAAATCCATTCGACCAATAGCTCCTTGAAATAATGTATCTCCTGAAAAGAGGGTTTTCTGTTTCTCTAGATACAAACATACACCTCCCGGCGTGTGACCTGGGGTATGAATGACTTTAATATGCAGATCTCCTACATCGATCATCTCACCATCTTTTAGATGATGGTCTACTTTCACCCCTTGAATAGGGATAAAGAGAGGAAGCCCATCAGAACCAGGATTTATGACATTAGTTTCATCACCTTGATGTATATAAACCTGTATATCAAAATGCTTTTTTACATGAGCCAAATCTGCAATATGATCCCAATGAGAATGCGTAAGAAGAATTTTTTCCAGTTTTAATTGGTGCTTTTCTGCGTAGGAGCTAAGTTCTTTAGCACTATTTTGACCCACATCAATTACAGCAGCTGACTTAGAAGATGGGCAGATAAGCAAATAGCTATTAGTGTCTATTGGCCCAGTTGAGAATCTTTTTACAATCATAGATAGCTCTCTAAAAGAAAAAATGCACCAGAGAGGATTCGAACCTCCGACCTCCCGGTTCGTAGCCGGGTGCTCTATCCAGCTGAGCTACCAGTGCATAGGGGTTACATCATCCTGATTTACTTGATTTTCAGCAAGAGGGTTTTATTTTAAATACGGTCTTTTTTGAGATTATTTTATTATATTTTTTTCCTTCTTGCAATACTCTCTTGTAAAAATATCTAGGAGATCTCTATGAAATTCATCCTTAAGTACACATTCTTGGCTTTTCAGCGACCCTTCATGGAGAAGTAGAAAACAAGATTCCCATAGCCCAGCAAACAAGACCTAGTGATATAACTAGATTTAGCGAAAATATTTCCGATGAACCCATGTATTTGTCCGGTGCCTGCATAGAAAAGGAAGAGTTTGTTGTAAATCTTCACATCTTAAATTTTGAGTCTTGTTTAAAGGTCCCAGCACCTCTTTTAGCTGAATTAATTTTATTACAAGATGCTGATGTAGTCTGCATCCAAGATATGGATACGCATTATGCTCATGGTTTATATAAGCTGCTTCTAGAAAGCTACGCGCATTTCTTGTACATGAATCCATCTTCTCTTGATGGTTTATTGCTAGTAAGTAGCCTATGGAAAATGCCTAATTTACTTCCTTTAAAGACCCAGAAAAAGATGGTGAAGGCTGTTTAGATTTTATCATCAAGAACAAACATACGCCTATGGGCCATATTTATCTTGCTCACTTATGAAAAGACCCAGAAACCCAAACTGAATTTTTAGAAGCCGTAAAAAGATGCGACTTGATTCCCTAAACATAAAAGAGCAGGTCCTCCCTTTTGTTCTCTGTGGTAAATTTAAGTCTACCAGAAGATACTGAAAAAGATTTTAAAAAGCTTCTCCTGTTTTTAGAGAAGAAAAAACGTATGGGCTATTTTCTTGAAAACTAACGTTATAACTATTTCTGTACAAGCAAATTTCATCCATGAGACACTTAATTGTAATTTTCTCGCGTTTGCTAAAGAACAGATTTTGTCAACAAGAATCGTGTGCAGACCTACTCTTGCAAGAAGTCTTATACCCTTTTCTTCATCAGCATCAGACATCAAAGGCTCTTTTACAAACCTGTTTTCGATAAAATCGATAAAGATGTTAGAAACTTTACCAGCTGCTGAAAGTATCGCCCCATCTCTTGGAGAAATAGCTCCAGTAATACGACCTGCCATCCATCCAGCTGTCCCAACTATAAAGATACTAGCTGCGTTCCTAGAAGCTGTTTGCATGTAAAAGGAATCCTTCTGCCAAGAGGCTGTTAAACTTTTTATTATATTCACTTGAGTTCTTGTCCTTTATTTTGATAATAAAAATAGATTTTTTGCGTGAAATTATACATGAACCTATCTTGCATTGAATATAAATTTTTGCTATGTTGTATAATCTTTTTTCTTTTCTAACAAAGTCAGATTGACATGAGTAAGCAAGGATGAAATGAAGAACAGTTTAACATTCTCGAACCTTCAATGGAGAAACGGGT
>PSRO01000036.1 GCA_003176115.1 Chlamydiota bacterium
CGTTTAAGAGATCGCTATTTAGCAAATCGCTCATTTTGTAGTTATGAGCACATTGTAGAATGTTGTTGTCAGGCACGGATATTTACAAGTAAGCTAGGCGTTATAAAAAAATTATGCTCTAGAGCATGGTCTTTAATCACAGATTCATTTTGATAAATGGTATTAAATGATAACTCGTATTCATTTAGATAGTGCCTGAAAATAACATTATTCGTAAAATTATTTTTTAATTTTTTTACATAGAGGAGCAACCCCATGGTGACTTATGAGTTAGAAAACTTTTCATCAAAATCACAGGAAATACTGGAAGATTTGAGTAACCGAAGAAAACTAAAGCAATATCTTCGGGCTGTAAAGAAAGATCAAAGACTTCTTTCTCTATCAGAGCACTATGATATCCTTGATAAAGTTGTCCTATATGCAGATGAACAATGCCGCATCCGACTTCATATTTTTGGAGATGGATATTTTGATAGACCTCATAACCATAGATGGTCTTATTCAAGTAAAATTTTGTCTGGAAGTTATCGTCACACAATTTACTCAGTTAGCCCAGCAATCGATATGCCTACAATGGAACATTTGACTCCCATCTTAATTCGTCGAGAAAGAGCGGGAGATTTCTACACTCTGCACCATTCACAATACCATTCTGTTACAGCAAGCTCAGGCACTGTAACATTAATCTATAGAGGCCCTGCAGAAACAGATCGATTCCGTGTCATGGATCGGGTTTCACATGAGGCATGGTGGCAATATGGAGCAAACATTGAAAGTCAAGCAGAAAAAGAAAATAAGAGAATGTCTCCAGAACGTTTCAATTTATTGATCGAAAAAATAGAGAAGTTGGAGCTCATATGTTAACTGTACTAAATGAACTTGAAAACAATGAAGATCTCTATGGATATGCCCGTGTTCCAGAGCATTTTGACCGTATCGAATATGGACGATTCAGAAATGTCTACCTATATATTACTGAAAAATGCCAGTTGCATTGCGGCCACTGTTATATGGGACAAAGACTTGTACGAGCAAAATTTATACCTTTAGCAGAAGTAAAGCATATCTTGCAAATCTGGAGAAAGCTAGGAGGAAGTAAGTTAAGCATTTTGGGAGGCGAACCAACTTTACATCCTGATTTCATCACAATCTGCCGCTATGCTAAAACAATAGGCTACGAGAAAGTTATTCTTAATACCAATGGAGTAGGTAAAGCGCTTACCATTCTTAGTAATATGGAACCAGAGGAGTTCAGCTACATTCAAGTCAGTCTTGATGGAGGATCAAGCAAAACCCATGATGTAATACGTGGGCCTGGGACATTTCGCCTTGCTTGGAAAACTTTGGAATCACTCACTGCTAGAAAATTTGATACGCGCATCATTTGCACAGTCAACCGCAAGAATAGACTAGATTGTCTAGAATTGATCCCCAAGTGCGAAGAAATTGGAGCAAGTCTTGTGAAATTTCATGTTTTCTCTAACATAGGAAACGGTCAGGAAAATACTGATTGGGCAATGGCTCCTCGAGATTGGATCGAATTTTACGAAGAGCTTGAAAAAATCAAAAAAGACCATAAGATCCAGATCTGGTATCAACCAACCTATGCCAATAGAGAAAATATCCATCGCTTTACTCAGCAAGGATATCGTGGCTGCATAGGACGTACGCTCGATCGCATTTCGATCTTTCCTGATGGACGAGCTTATGTTTGTTCCTACCTTTTTGACACTGCACAAAATATGTTTCAGATGGTTGATGGGGAGATCGAAGTTAATCGCAAAGAAAATGAGTTTGAGCTTTTTACAAAAGTATTAACAAAGCCCTCGTGCAGTACATGCAAAGCTCCAAAAACTTGCCTTGGTGGCTGTCCTGCAGAAGAACTTTCTATGGGCACATCTTCTTGCAAGGCGGATTCTGAGATTATTCCTGTCTGTCGTCTTTGGAAGTCGGATTATTGATATTATGTATTGGATTTTGATTTTTTTTACCTATTTCCTATATGCAGAAGAAGTTCCTTCAGATTCCATAAAAAAGTTATTTTACTCTTCTCTCTTACAAGATATACAATTTACTCCTCTTTCAGGCCTAACGAATAGAAACTACCTATTTACTAATGAGGGAAAGAAATATGTGATTCGCTTTCCTGGCGAAGGCACGGAAAGATTTATAGATAGGAACATTGAACAGGTCAACAGCAAAAAGGCATATTTTCATGAGTTCAATCCAACATATGTTATCCTTTTCGACTCTACAACGGGTCGCCAGTTAACTCCCTTCATCGAGGAATGTAAAAATTATGAATTCGAAGAGTTCTACAGCGATGATTTACTTAAGCAAACAGCTAATCTTTTACGCAAGATTCATACTAGCTCACTTGCTTTCGAAAATTATATCGACCTCTTCGCGAGGATGGATCACTTAGAGTTTTATTTACAAGAGCAGACAGTTTCCCTTCCCTCTGAATATTTCTCATTGAGAACAGCTTTGCAAAAATACGCTCATTTAGATTGTTTTGAAGCACTCCCATCTCACGGAGATCCCGTTCCTAGCAACTTTACGCTACTCAACGGCAAACTAATGCTGTTTGATTGGGAATACTCAGGATTAACAGACCCTGCATACGACCTGGCTTTTCTTTCCACTGTAATGAATTATTCAAAGGAGCAAGAAAAAAATCTCTTACACCACTATGGAGTAGGGTTTATGTCACTCATCGGTGAAAAAATCATTTATTTTAAACCAATTATAGAAAGTTGGCTTGGGCTTTGGGGACTTTTACAAACTATTTCTTGCAATGAGTCTCAAGAAGCCTTTTTCAAAACTTTTTCCTCTGCCCGTTTTAAAAGAGCTGAAAGAGTTTTGTGTTCCAAAGAATACAAAAAAGCTATCGAATTGCTCACTTCCTTTCATAAAAAGGATGGGAAGTTATTTCGTGCATTTCCCCTTGATCCTAAAATACCTTTAATTGCTTCTTTTCCCAATCTTTCTGAACAAGTTGGCCTGACTCAAATCGAATTTGGACTTTGGATTTGTCCTTATTGCGGAATTCTGAACTCAATAACTAAGAGATACTGTATATGTCCCAGTTGCCCTCTGAAATAGGATTTGTCCTTTTTAAGCCAGATCTATTTTATAGACAACTTCTTGTACCTGTTTTTGAATTTCTAAAGGAATATGGGTTTAAACCTATTTCCCTTCTTGCAGCACGCGTCTCAAATACTCACTATAAGAAAATGTACTCCCATCAATTCTTATGGGAAGCAGATGACTGGTATCACAATCGTCAACTCTACCTATTCGGACCAGGCCTTGGTGTACTCTTACACCATGAAAAAGAAAATGCTCAAAAACTGCTATTACAAATTAAAGGAGCAGCTCTTCCGAAAAATCGCAGAGAAGATTCATTACGCAAGAAATTTTTATCTAAATCACGCGTCTTTAACCTAATTCATGTGCCCGATAGCAGATGCCAGGCTGAAAAGGAAGCTATTCACTGGTTTGGAGGAAGTTTTTCATTTGGTTTGATAAGCTCTGAAGAGATGATTTCTGAACTAGACTGTTTCAATTGTTTTGAAGCACAACTTAGACTTGACCCAGAAGAGGCTTTTCTCATTGCTAAACTTAGGTTATTTCATGCATGTAGAAATAGCAAAAACTGTCCAGAACAACTTCAAGTGCCTTTAATGCATGCAACTCTTTTTTATCGTCGGTGGAAAAATGCAGTTGTACAAGAAACTTCATGTGAAGGCATTGAAGGTACGTTGCTTTCTGACTTTCAGCAAGAGGAAAATATTCTTTGCCAACAACTCATCAAAGAGTGTAAAATAGACCTGAATCGAAGACAAGTAATTGAAGTTCTCTTAGCCACAGATACTGCAAAATATGTATCCAATTTTTTTTGGATCCTCGATGAATGGAATGTGTATCTCTCTGAATTAGAAAGATATTTGATTCTTTGCCGCCTTAAATACAATTTCTCACCTGCCAAAGCTCTCTCTTCTCATCAAAATGAAACCAAACAGGAACGCAGTTATCAATAATCCCATCTGTTGAAATACCGAGTATTTTACAAATTGCAAAATAAATGCCTCCATGAGCTACAATAAGGGCGGGTCCTTTTTCCTCAAGTACCCGTTTAAACCCTGTTTTCACTTTCTGAAAAAATTGAATAATCAGCTCAGATGACTCCCCTTCCCTCATCTGGTTCCAGGTAGTAACACTGCATTCGCTAAATTCAGCTATCTCGAACCATTTCAATGTGAGGTTACGGAGTAAAATATCGGTTGTTTCTTTTGCTCGTTTAAGAGGGCTGGAATAAACAAAGCGCAAAGGAAGCCTAGTAATGAGTGGTTCTATGGCTACAGCTTGCCTATAACCTGCTTTATTTAAAGATATATCTAGGTGCTCTCCTCTGAGCTTTCCAGAGTTGTGATCTGTCTGACCATGCCTTACAAAATAGAACTCTCTATGGCTCAAAGATCCCATCCTTCTTCTGAGTAAACAACCTTATGGAAAACAGCACGAAGGGCTCGGGCAATATAAGGGATCAGATTTTCTGGAAAGTTTGCTAAGGAAAAGAAGTGCAATTCTGCGCATTTATCCGGCTCCAAATTCTGCAACTCTCCTTCCCAATGCGTACATTCGAAAAAAACATCAATATTAAATCTATTGGTTTTGCGATGCATCAAATGGACTACCTTAAGCGATTCGCTACGAATGATGAGGTTTGCTTCTTCTTTCGCTTCACGAATCATGGCAGAACTTGCTGATTCTTGATCTTCGACATGCCCTGAAATAAGTCCATAATATCCATCAAAATATCCAGTGTTTTTCCTTAATGAAAGCAAAATCTTTTTCTCTTTTCTCAAGACAAGATATGTATTTACCGCCGCTCCACTTCTTTTTTTTGCGTCTAAATTTTTCACAATCACAGTTATACTCTCTCCAATAAATACTTAACATAAAGACTACAAACTTTTTTTTTTTTTGAAAATTAGAAAAATACAAAGAGATGCCATAAAATAGACTGTTTATATTTGAAAAAGGAACTATACTCGAGTGCATGAGAAAAAAGATTTTTCAAGCACTAAATGCATGGAATTTTTCTTGTAAATTCTGCTAAGATTCCTGCTCATATGCAACCTACACCAAGCTTGTTAACACGAAACCAAAGA
>PSRO01000037.1 GCA_003176115.1 Chlamydiota bacterium
GCAGGAAGAAAACTCAGTGCAGGAAGAAAACTCAGTGCAGGAAGAAAACTCAGTGCAGGAAGAAAACTCAGCGCAGGAAGAAAACTCAGCGCAGGAAGAAAACTGGAAAAATTTAGCAGGAACGCTTCAAGTTGTCTATGAGTATCTAATAAGTCAACATCGTGTGCCCGGAAATATTGACATAATGCAAGGCAGTTTAGAAAAGCTTGTTGGCTTACTTTGGAAAACTCCAATTATCACTAAAGCACAGTTTTTAACTCTTAAAAACTGGATTAATATAGCAACTTTTGATAGGTCAAGTGCAATTGGTCTCCACAATCCTACCCAAGCTAAAGTCTATTTAAGTAAATTAGCTCAGGTAATGTCGAGTTCTAATGAAGAAATACAGAATCTTACATATGATTGTTCCAATATCCTATTTAGATATCCATTTATAAAGAGATGTTCGGATGACAAGTGTATAGTAAAAGAGGAACTACTCACAGTAGTAGAAAAAACTTTTAATTTATGTGAAAAATTCAAAGGAAGAAACGAATTTTATTTTATAAGAAATGCCTTGATATCTTTTGAAGAAATACTACAAACCATGGAAGGCTCTGCATTCAAAAATCAAATTATTTATCGATTAGAACAAGGATTTGAAAGCCTTCTCAATAAGTTGAGACCGGAAGAAAAAATAATCGTAAAACGATTGTCTTATTTAGCAATTAAATCGATTGAAAAGCAAAATCTCACATTGCTATTCAAGTTTTGCGAAAAAACTACTGTTAAAGATATATATCCTTACCAAGGAACAATGCATATAGGAAATATAAAAGTTAATGTTACTTCTGCCCTAGATTGGAATAACGATCTAATGAAGCAGATGCCAAAAAAACTTCAACTGATTTATTCCAATTTTATAGAAAAATTTGGAACAACATTAAATATTGGTCAGGAGAACGTTAAATGCAATTTATACATTGCAGAAAATAAAAATTCGTATGAAACTTTTAACTATGTCTTACTTGAGAAATCTACAAACAATGGGGGTGTAACGGAGTGTTGCTGGGAAGGCAATTTATGCATTCCATCGGCTACTATGTATAAACAAGATAATGAGATTTGGAATTTAGAGCATGAATTTCATCATATTTTGCTTCATTTGCATGCTGGCCTTAAAGTTAATCATCCAATGGATAAATTTGGGAAATACGGAAGGCTTGACTGGTTGAATGAAGGGCTTTCTTATGTACTAGTTCCCGGCAGTTTTATGGAAGAAATCACTAAAAGAGACTTAACAACTAGTGAATGGCTTCCTAGCATAAAAGGTATTATTGAGGCATCTAGTCAAGATTACGCCATTTCCTATTCTTTTGTAGATTATCTTTTACATAGGCGAAAACCAAACCTTGATCAGCTATTGGTTTACACAAAGGAGGAGAAAGAAGATTTACTTAAAAAAGAGCTTGGAAAGCTTAGCTCTTTAGAGTCTGATTATCACGACTATCTAATAACTCGTTGGAATCTTCCAGAAAGCATGCGTAGATCAACAACAACAATGACTACTACTAAACAAGCTCCTATTTCAGAAGAATATATGAGATGGACTCCAGAGAAAGGAAGGGATGCACTTAAAAAAATTATATATAGGTCTGCAGGGTTACCTGTATTAGGACTTGTAAGTTTAACATATGCCATTTTCGGTATATCTAAACAAAAAGGTGGAAATGGAAGAGGTCGTCATAATCGCTTTAAAGCAGAGAGACGTCGAGGATACTGCCATGAGCCTAGTAAACAGTCGGGAGTAAAACCTCTAAAAGGAAAACAGGAAAAAAGATTTTTCCATAATGATTCAAGATCTTTGCAAAGGTCGGGCATTACTCGGGTATAAACCGAGTCCACTGCAAAAAGAAGCTGGATGGACTTTCATCCAGCTTCTTCTTAATTTGCCGATAAATGCACATAATAAAAAGAATATTTTCTATACGCAAGCGCATTAAAATCTTATTCCTTTAAAGCGGTTCCCTATAAGAAAGAAGAGAGATCTTACTGCCAAGGACAACTTGCAAGTGCTGCATTTGTTATTCTATCGTAGATAAAAGCTCCGATAGGTATTCCGATACCAAGACCTATTACAAGTACAGCTGATCCAATAAACAGAGGTTTTTTATTTTCTAAAAGAGTCTCGATCAAAGAGGTTTTATGCTGCATAGGAACTGTGATAGTAGATGTGTTTGAATGGATAGTCATAAATCCTTCTTAAATTATTAGTTATGAAATGTAAATGTTTTTTATTATAGCCCTCTAATAGAGGGTTTCCATATAATTATTAATTAATATGTAATATAAAATTTTTATAGACACAACTTACTTATACATGATTTAATACCCTTAAACAAGGATTAAAGTCTTTTTTATATAAAGGTGTACATGGACTTAATGGACCTTTCTAAGATCCTTTCCTACTTGTAGTGGAAAGTTCACTTGCAAGCTCTTTGATTGATTAGCACAACTAACATCAATTTTTTCTTAAAGATTCATAAATAAAAACTTGTTTTAAAAGCAATTTGTGTGTTTAGAAGGATTAAATATTTAAAAAAACAGAAAAACAGGCTGATTGGAATTTGTTTTTGGGATAAAATGGAGCTTTAGATAGCAGGTAAAAAAATAAAAAAACTTATTATGTATATAAAAGTGCCAGAATGGGTAAAATTTTTCTAGGCTCTATAAAAAAAAATTAAGCGTGATGTAACTTATGCGTTGTCCATTTTGTGCTTGTGAAGAGTTAAAAGTTACTGATTCTCGAAATGTAGCGGAGAGCAATGCTGTTCGTAGAAGAAGAGAATGTTTGTGTTGTTTACGGCGCTTTACCACTTTTGAAACAGTAGACTTAACCATTCAAGTAAAGAAAAGAGATGGGCGATATGAAGATTTTTGCCAGGATAAGCTCATTAAAGGTTTAGACGCAGCTTGTCGCCATACACGCATTAGTCATGATCAGTTAAGAACTTTGGCTTATAGAATTACCTCTGATTTAATGGAGCGTCAAGTTAGAGAGATCACTACTTCAGAATTAGGGGGAATTGTAATGCAGCATTTACAAGGACTAGATAGCATTGCCTACATTCGATTTGCTTGCGTTTATCGGCGATTTAAGGATGTCAACGAACTAATCGATGCCATTGAAGATGTTAGCCCCAAAGATATGGTTCACTCAACAGAAATATAAAAAAAGAGGATGTTTATGGCATTAACTAAGGAACAAATCACTCAATTTAAAAATCGTCTAGAGGAGTTAAAAGCGCAAATGACACATCTCATTCGTGATACGATAGAGGATGTAAGAGCAACTGATGAAATTAAAGGGTATTCTCAACACCAAGCGGATGAAGGGACCGATGATTTTAATCGAACAATTAACCTGCAGCTAAGTGGAAATGAGCGGGAGATTTTGCAGAAGATTGAAATTGCTTTGGATAAGATCGATCAAGGAACTTATGGGATTTGTGATCTTACAGGCGAGGAGATCCCACTGAAAAGATTAGAAGCGATTCCTTATGCAAACACAACTGTAAAAGCGCAAGAAATGCTCGAAAAAGGGTTGTTGTAAATGGCTTTTAAGGTTAGTTGGAAGTTAAGTCTTTTAGCAATATCTATTTTTCTATTCGATGCGCTTTTAAAAATGTATGTGCATTGCTTTGTTACACCAATGAATTTCTCTTATTTTCCTTATGGGGGAATAGGGGTTTTTCGTGAGTTCGGTGTAGAATTTGTCATTACACATGTAATCAATAAAGGCGCTATGTGGGGGCTTTTTGCTAACTATCAGTTTTTATTAGTCGCTATTCGGATTTTTATTATTGCAGTCCTTGGATATTATTTGTATGTAAAACAAATGAACGATTATCGCAGAACCTGTTTAGTTATGATCCTAGCAGGAGCTGTAGGAAATGTTTTTGACTGTATTATTTATGGTCACGTAATTGACATGTTTTGTTTTATTTTTTGGGGATACATTTATCCTGTTTTCAATATTGCAGATGCAGCTATTTTTTGCGGAATTTTAATGATGTTATTAGAGACCGCCCGCTCTAAAACGGTTGCGAGCTCTTTAAGATGACCACCTTTCGTATCAGTTCTCCTAGTCAAGAAGGCCTTCTTCAAGTTTCCAAGTGGATTAAAGTACAGATTCTTTTAGACCAAGAAGAGATTGTAGATCTATTCAAAAAGCTAGAGCCTTTTTATCTTATAGCGGTTAGCAAGCCTGTAAAAAAACAAAGTGCTCTATTAGCACAAGATGATTTTCTACAAGTTTATTTGGAATATGTTCAATTATTAAAGAAAGGAAAGATTGTTCAAGATAGGCATTTTAGAGAATGTTTTTCTTGTGCAATGACGCGTTCTAAAGAAGTATTTTATGCGATGCCCGTCTCAGAAGAAAGGTTTTTGATCAAGCCAATTTTGCCAGTTATTCAAATGCAAATGCATCAGTTTTTATTCTCTTCTATGGAGAAAATATTTTATCCTATGGTTTTAGGTCAGAAAACCGTTAGTTGGGGACTTCAATTTTCTTATCCGCAGTTTTATCAGGATCCTAAGACAAAAGAAATTATACGAGTGATTAAGAAAGACTTGTTTCCCAATACGGAATTATTTGCTCTTTTAATGAAATGGGTACGACAATTCACTATTCCCACCCCCTTTTTGGTAGAAGAAGAGAGAATTAATGCTACTCTTCGAATAGGAAAAAAATGCATGAGTTGGATTCATTTGCATCCACAATTACAAGAGCTAGGAATAAAAGTGCTATGCCTGAGTTGAAGATTGAAATCATTGCTATTGGCAAAGAGCTTTTGGATGGACGCGCAGTAAATAGCAATGCAGCATTTATCAGCGCTCATTTATGTAAATTCGGTTATACAGTAGAGCGTCATACAACATTTCCAGATGACCTTCAGATAGTAAAAAAAGGACTAAAAGAAGCGCATCAGCGCTCGGAGCTTGTAATTGTTACAGGGGGTTTAGGACCTACCTTAGATGATGTAACTAGAAGAGTGGTAGCTGAAGTGTTTAATTGCAAATTATCTATGAATGCTCTAGTCATAGCTGATTTGCAGAAACGTTTTGGAAAAGAATTAGATACATTGCAAGATCAAGCTACAATTCCAGAAAAAGCTCAACCTTTGCTCAATTCTGTAGGAACAGCTCCCGGATTGCTTTTTTTTACAAATGATAAAATAATGGCTTGTTTTCCCGGTATTCCGGAAGAAATGCAACCTATGTTTGTGAATACATTTCTTCCTATTTTTCGAGAAAAACACCCTCCTTTGTATAAACATGTGATCTTTTTGTATGCTTGTTTTTTTCAAGAAAGCCAGATCAATCCCATGTTAAGGGAACTACAAACCCAATTACCTGAATTGGAAATTGGTATTTACCCTTCTTATTCTAACGTGACTATTATGTTATCTAGTGAGAATAAAGCTTCCTTGGAGTATGCGGAAAAATTGCTGAAAACCCAGTTAGATTCTTTCTTGTACACGGCAACAACAGGTAAAATTGAAGAGGCGATCCACAGCTGGTTTATCCAAGAAAAAAAAACGCTTGTTTTAGCAGAGTCCTGTACAGGGGGAACCATGGCAAGTCTGCTCACAGCTATTAAAGGGGCATCGGAATTCTTTTTAGGTTCTTTTGTAACCTACTCTTCTGATCTTAAACAGCACATACTAGATGTGCCTAAGGAAATCCTAGAAACAAAAGGAGCGGTTAGTGCTGAATGTGTTCTTGCTATGCTAAATGGAGCCTTAGAAAAAAGCCAAGCGGATGTAGGATTAGCCATTTCAGGCATAGCAGGCCCTACAAGTGATCGTTCTCATAAAAAGATAGGGACTATGTGGGCAGCTATTCAAGAAAAAGGAAGTAGCCCTTATGTTTTTAGATTACAGATTACAGGAAATCGTCAAACAATTATTTTAAAAACAGCGTATTCCTTATTTGGTATTTTATGGCGTATGTTAGCTAAAAATATACCCCCGCCCTTACTTCCCTTTAACTAATAGTAAAGAATCCGTTAAGTATGCTAGAATATTTAGCTTAAATTAAGTGATTTTTTTATGTCTTATTCTCTAATTGATAGCGGCAATCAACAAAAGTTAGAGCGCTTTGGCGCTTTTACTTTAATTAGGCCTTGTTCTCAAGCAATTTGGAGGCCTTCTCTTAAAAAGTGGGAGGCTGATGCTATCTTTTCGCGAGATGAAGGAAACCGTTGGGAATATAAAAGATCTTTGCCTAAAGATTGGATCGTAACTGTTGAAGGTATACGTTTTAAGGTAGCTCCTACCGACTTTGGTCATTTAGGTGTTTTTCCTGAGCATAGTCTTCTTTTTGCCCCTATGCAAAAGTTACTTGTTTTAAGAAAAGAGCCACGAGTTCTCAATTTATTTGCTTATTCAGGAGGCGCAACTCTAGCGTGTGCAAAAGTAGGGGCTAAAGTATGTCATGTTGATGCCTCAAGAGGAATAGTGAGTTGGGCTAGAGAGAATGTAGAGTTAAATCATTTTTTAGATAAACCTATTCGCTGGATTATAGAAGATGTGAAAAAATTTCTTAAAAGAGAGATCAAACGAGGCTCTTTTTATGAAGCAATCGTTTTAGATCCTCCCAGCTTTGGTAGAGGGAATAAGGGGGAAATTTTCAAAATTGAAGAAGATATTATAGAATTGCTGGATCTGTGTAAAAATCTTTTGAGTAAAGATGCCCTTTTCTTATTATTCACTACCCATACACCTGGAATTACTCCCATTGTTATTCAGAATTTAATGAAACAAGTATTGCCTAAAGGAAAAATCGAGAGCAATGAGCTCTTATTACCTGCTGAAAATGGGTTTTCTATTCCTTATGGAAGTTTTTCTTGGTGGTTGCCATGATAGAAGAAATTACAAGCATGCAAAATCCTAAGGTTAAGCTAGCAATACAATTAGCAAACCGTAGGGTGCGCAATCAAACAAATCTTTTTCTCATTGAGGGATATCGGGAATTATCCAGAGCTGTGCAAGGTAGGGTAAAGATTATCTCTTTATTTGTTTGCCCTGCTTTATTTTTAGGAACAAATGAGCAGGCGCTGATTAAACAAGCTCAAGCTCTTATCTACCATTGCTCTGAATCTGTTTTTAGAAAGATTTCTTATAGAGATCGCCCAGATGGGCTTGTAGCTATAGCAGAGCAAATGCATTACCCGCTTCACTCTATTTCGTTTAGTTCTACAGCTTTTGTGGTCATTGCTGAGGCAATTGAAAAGCCAGGAAATCTGGGCACTATTTTGCGTTCGGCGGATGCAGCAGGAGTAGATGGAGTAATTGTATGTGATCGCTGTACAGACATCTATAACCCCAATGTTGTACGCGCTAGCGTAGGAACATTATTTACCACTTCAGTAGTAGAAGCTACAAGTCAAGAGGTTTTACATCTAATGCGTGAGCATAAAATTAAAATTATTGCTGCAACTCCTTCTGCTTCTCAAGATTTTACTCAAGTAGATCTAACAGGCCCTGTTGCAATTGCTGTTGGCACCGAACAATTGGGGCTATCTGATTTTTGGATGAGGGAAGCTGATATTTGTGTTCGTATCCCTATGCATGGCATAGCAGATTCTCTGAATGTAGCAACAGCTACTACACTCTTGTTATATGAAGTTATTCGACAACGCAAAGGAAAAAATGCAAATCATTTTCTCAGATAATCATGTTTTAGTAGTTATGAAACCTGCTGGTTTAAGCACACAACCACACTATCCTATAAGAGATAACCTAACCGATTTGGCTAAAGCTTGGATTAAAGAAGAATGTAATAAGCCGGGGAAGGTTTATCTAGAACCTATTCATCGTTTAGATAAGCCCGTTAGCGGTTTGGTTTTATTTGCAAGAACATCTAAAGCGCTTACTCGACTACAGCAGAGTATGCGTGAAAAACAAATGAGTAAAACGTATTTTGCCTGGGTAGAAACGGGTAAGAATCTAAGAGCCTCGAGTGTGTTAGAACACACATTAACCCATGTGAACCATCGTGCTAAAATAGTAAAATCCAACCACATTCAAGGAAAATTCGCCCAGCTTGAGTATTCCATTGTAGTTGAGAAGGGGGATTTTTCCTTAGTGAAAATAAAGCTACACACAGGACGCTATCATCAGATCCGTGCGCAGTTTTCTGCTATAGGCTCTCCTGTTGTAGGAGATGTCAGATATGGCAGCAAGAAGCATTTGCCCAAACAGAAAATTGCATTGCATCATGCATGTATGAGTTTTCCCCATCCTATCACACAAGAAGTGATTGTGTGTGAAGAAATGTTATCGGATTGGCAGGAATTGCTTTAGTTAGCATTTCCTTGAGAAAAAACAATTTGTAAAGCCTCTTCATAAGACTCCTTGCAAATGGCCTGCCTTGTTTCGGGAAGATCTAAAGTTAAAATTCCATCAAGGGCTGAGATATAACCAATCTTAATCCCATCTGGCTTATAAACCCAAATTCTTATCTCTACGTTTTTTGCGGTAAAAGGATATTCATGAAGACAAGGTCTTATCTCTTCATTGTTATTAATATCTAATAAATACGCATTGACAGCATAGATAAGCAGTTCTCGAGCTTTTCTTACATCCACTTCCTGATAGAGATGAAAGCCCATTAACATCATCCGTATATCATCTTTCGTCACTCTACCTGTTGTTACTAGATAAAGATTTTTTTGCTCTTTCAATTTTTCTGCTGTCTTTTCTGTAATGGTGTCTGCTATTTTTTCACAATTCAGCAAGGCTTCTTTAGAAAGCGACTGATCTTTAGAAGAAGAGCAACCAAAAGAACAAGAAAATATAACTAATAGTACCCCACATGTAGAAAATAACTTCATTATTTGCCCTATAATTTTTTTTAAAAAGTACTTCGTTGTAAAAGATGTTCTGCAATTTGTACCGTATTTAAAGCAGCCCCTTTTAATATTTGATCACCTACTATCCAAAGGTCTAAAGTATTAGCGCAGGAGAGGTCTTTTCTGATTCTTCCGCAGTACACATCGTCTTGTCCTGCAGCATCAATAGGCATAGGAAAACGGTTTTTTGAGCGTTCTTCATATACTTTTATACCAGGAGCTTTTTCTAAAAGCTCATAAGCTTTTTTAGGGCAGATCTCTTGAGTAAAAGTGACATTCAAAGCCTGAGAATGTGCTCGTAAAACAGGAACACGTACGCAGGTTGCATTCACCTGAATATGAGGATTGGAAAGAATTTTTCGGGTTTCTTGTAGCATTTTTAATTCTTCGTCAACATAGCCGTCTGCATTTAGTATAGAGTTATGTAAGAATAGATTAAACGCAGAAGGAAAAGGGAGCGCTTTTGGTATATAGGGCTTTTTTTCTAGCACAGCTTGTGTAGCAGAGACCAACTCTTGCATAGCATGAAATCCAGCACCGCTAACCGCTTGGTAAGTAGCCGCCTGAATTCTTTGAATAGGAATAAATTGATGCAAAGGGAAAAGAACCATTAACATGATTGATGCAGAGCAATTAGGGGAAGCGATAATATAATTATGGTTAGCTAGAGCTTTTACATTAATCTCTGGAATGATAAGAGGTACATCTGGATCAAGTCTAAAAGCAGAGCTGTTATCGATGATAATGGTTTTTTGCATGGCAAGATAGGGGATCCATTTACTGGAAACCTCTTTCTTTGTGCAAAAGATAGCGAGATCGATATTGTGTAATGTATCTTCGGAAAGAGTTTCTAATGGAATATTTTTCCCAGAAAATAGAATGGATTTGCCTTCTGAAGCTAAAGAAGCAAAACAACGTAGTGTTTCAATGGGAAAATGACGTTTTTCTAAAAGACTCAATACTTCTCTTCCAACAATACCAGTAGCTCCGATAACAGCGATTTTTACAGGGGGGTATAATAAGATCATAATTGTTAAAAAATGCTTTAAGTAGGTTTACTATAATACAAGGGCCCTTTTATAATTGCCTCATAAAAAGAGTAATTTATTATGCAAAAAGAAATCGAACATGCAGTTGATGAAGCAATACGAGCTATTGTACTTCTAAAGGAAAAAAAAAGCATGAGCTTTATAAAAAATTCCAGTCAATTAATCGCTGATTGTTTTACAAAAGGTGGTAAATTATTGATTGCAGGTAATGGAGGAAGTTTATGTGATGCTATGCATTTTGCAGAAGAGCTAACAGGACAATTTCGTTATGCAAGAAAAGCTCTGCCCGCTATTGCCTTAAGTGATCCAGGTCACTTAAGTTGTACAGCAAATGACATAGGATTTGACTTTGTTTTTGCAAGAGCGATAGAAGCTTTTGCTAAACCAGAGGATCTATTTATTGCTTTAACAACAAGTGGTAATTCCGTAAATCTATTTAAAGCTATGTTAACAGCACAAAAAAAAGATTTAAAAACAATAGCTTTTCTTGGTAAGACAGGAGGTAGATTAAAAGGAATGGCTGATCTGGAATGGATCGTTTCCGGATTTGCGTTTTCAGATCGGATTCAAGAAGCTCATATGACCGCTATTCATATTATTATAGAACAGGTAGAAGCGTTGCTTTTTCAAACAGAGCCAAGAGCTATTTGTGCTTCTTCTTAAAAATTTGAGACGATATGTTTTTCGGATTATTCAAAAAAAAAAGAAACCTTTTTTCCTCATTCCCTTCTTTTTTCTGATAAGTACTTTTTTTTCTTTAGGGGTGCGTTTAAGACATTTAGCTTATGATAGGGGCTTTCGCAGAATATATAAGCTACCTACTTTTGTAGTCAGCATTGGGAACATTGCAGCTGGAGGAACCGGTAAAACGCCGCTGATTCAAAAACTCGTAAAACATCTTAGTCCAAAAATGAGATTAGCTATTCTTACAAGAGGATTTCTTTCAAAAATCGAAGCCTCTGGTAGAGTAGAAAAAATTTCTGATGGAAAAGGATGCTCTCTACCAGTTCAGTACTGCGGAGATGAACCTTATCTTTTAGCAAAAACAACCTCAGTGCCTGTTTGGGTCGGCAAAAATCGTATTGCGAGTGGATATAAAGCAGTTGCCGAAAAGATGCAGTGTTTACTGCTAGATGATGGAATGCAATATCGAAGTTTAGCGCGCAATCTAGAAATTATTGTGATTGATGCAAAAGATCCTTTTGGTCAAAAAAAATTTTTACCAAGTGGTTTATTGCGTGATACTCCTTTTCAACTACATCGAGCTGATTGGATTATTGCCAATCATGTGAATTCAGTCTGTCAGTATGAAGAATTAGTAAAAGAAATATCTTTATATAGTTTAGCTCCGGTTATTGGCATGAAAGTAGTTGTTTGCGATCCACAGGAAGTGACTGGAAAAAAAGTAGGGATATTTTGTGCTCTAGGCAGGCCAGAGCGTTTTTTACAAACTGTAAGAGAGGTAGGATGTAATATTATAGATCATGTATTTCTCCCAGACCATATGCCTTTTGGGTTAAACGAGCTTAATGTATTTGCTAAAAGATGTAAGGATAAAGCAGCAGAAATGATTTTATGCACAGAAAAGGATTGGGTTAAATTAGCTTCTTTTAGATGCTGTATACCTGTAATTGCTTTACGTGTAGAATTAGAGGTTGTAGCAGGACATGCTATCTGGCAAGAGATGTTAGATAAAATAGAAATTTTTTCAAATAAAGGGCATCGATGAGCGAAGAGATAAAAGTACTATTACCTAAGTTAGGAGAGAGTATTCATAGCGCTATTATAGTGCAATGGTTTAAGAAAGTAGGAGAAGTGGTTCAATTAGATGAACCTTTATTAGAAGTTTCTACCGATAAAATTAATAGTGAGATCCCATCGCCTATAGCAGGCGTTTTACAAGAAATTTGCGCAGAAGTAGATCAAGAGGTTCAAGTAGGGGATCTTTTAGCGATTATTTCTACAGAGGGTATGCAAACAAAAAAAAATCTAGAAAAAAATACCCCTTCTTCAATTTCAATCCGTGTCGAGCAAGATCCAGATTTTTTTTCACCTGCTCTTTTGCGACTGGCTAGGGAAAATAACCTAAATCTAGAGGAATTGCAAAAAATTATAGGAACGGGTTCTGGGGGGAGGATTACCAAGAGAGATTTAGAGCTTTACTTAGAAAAAAGAACTGAAAAAGAAGAGAGCTCTTTGCAGTCTATAGAAAGATTGC
Organism: Chlamydiota bacterium; assembly: GCA_003176115.1. Taxonomy (GTDB): domain Bacteria; phylum Chlamydiota; class Chlamydiia; order Chlamydiales; family Rhabdochlamydiaceae; genus Rhabdochlamydia. Next base: position 12,167 of record PSRO01000037.1, read on the forward strand.
AGATGACCGGTATGCGCAAGGCGATAGCAGATAATATGGTTCGCTCTTTTTATGAAGCACCTCATGCTACATTGATTACAGAAATAGATATTACAGATGTGATGCAATGTATCCAAAAAGAAAAACAGAATTTTCTGGAGAAATATCAGGCAAAACTTACTTTGACCAGTTTTATTGCTAGAGCTTTAGTTAAAGCTCTTCAAGAATTTCCTCTATTAAATTCTTCTCTAGATAAAGATACCATTTTAATGAAGAAGTTTATTAATTTAGGGATTGCAGTTAGCATCGAACAGGGGTTGCTTGTGCCTGTTTTAAAAAGAGCTCAAGAACTATCTCTTCCAAAAATTGCTCAAGGGATCAGCGATTTATCTCATAAGGCTCGAAAGGGAAAATTAGCACCTAACGATGTAACCGAAGGAACAATTACCATTACAAATTTTGGTATGTCTGGGGTGCAAATTGGAATTCCTATCATTAGGTATCCCGAGGTTGCCATCATTGGTGTAGGTGCTAGCTATAGGAAAGTGATTCCTCGAGAAGATGATAGTCTTACCATTCGCAATATGGTTAACCTTTCTTTAACTTTTGATCATCGTGTGCTTGATGGTATGTATGGTTGTGCTTTTTTAAAGACGCTAAAGGGTCATTTAGAAACAGATGAAGGACTCTAAGTTTTTAGTTAAAATACAAAGAGAAACCAAAGACCGATTAAGAAGCATAAATTATTTCTTATCTTTATTCTTGCATTCAATTGACGATATCTAAATCTGTTTATCATATAAAGAAAGTCAGTAAGAAAACGCATGTATTATTTGTTAGTGTTAATAAAAACATCCATGTTAATATAATGAATAGGGATCATTAACAATTAGATAAAAACAAATCTATTCTGATTCTGTATTTAATTTATTAAAAACAACAGGAGAATTACATGCCGGATATTTCACCTATTAATCCTGCAAATCATGTTGAGAAACCAGATTCGTTAACTTCTTACAAAAAATTACAACAAAAATCCATTCCATTAACAGAAGCTCTCTTGTCTTCTAAAGAGACATCTGATGAATTCGGATTAGAAATCATGAACCAAATTAACAACGATTTTGACAAATTATCTGCACAAGCACCTTTAAGTCCTCAAAACTTACAAAAAATACAAGC
>PSRO01000004.1 GCA_003176115.1 Chlamydiota bacterium
AGAAATTCTAGCTTTTCCATTAACACCTGGAAATACATCAGATGTTTCTGTGGCTGATATTTTGTCGAAAGGAATTACTGGAAACTTATACGGCGATAAAGGATACATTTCGGAAAAATTAGGAAAAAAGTTCATGGATAGAGGCTTGCAATTATTCACAAATTTAAAGTCTAAAATGAAAAATACGTTCATGAATCTCCGAAATAAAGTACTTCTTCGTAAAAGAGCTATTATTGAAACTGTAAATGATCAACGCAAAAATATATCCCAGATTGAATATACAAGACATAGATCCATAAGCAATTTTTTAGTTAATACGCTTTGCGCCATTGCAGCTTATATGAGGCAACCTAAAAAGCCTTGTATTAAGATGTCTGATAAGGAAAGTTTAAAGCTAGTTGTTTGCTAGAAAACCCAAAACTGAGGTTCTTGGCAAAGACCAATGGCTTAGCTGAATTGTGCTGTTGATAAAGAGTTTGCAGCTCTTCAATAACAGCATCAACTAGGGCAATACTTCTGGGTCTGCCGTTTTTAGTCTCTTTAAGATAAGCCAATTTATTGTCAAAATCGACATGGCGCCATTCTAGGTTTAAAATTTCTCCTTGTCTTGCTCCTATTGTCAGGCTTATCAATACGATGCAATGGAGATAGGGTGACTTGCTTTGTTTACAAGCCGTTAGGAGACGTGTAATTTCATCTTGTGTAAGGACAACAACGGTCACGTCCAGGGTTACTTAAAGCTGAAGCAAGGATTTTCACTTATCCACTTCAACTTAACAGCATGGCTAAGAAGTGCTGAGAGCCTGATTAGGAAAAGTTCTTAGATTTTAAGACGGCGATTTGTGCTTTTTTTGAAAATACTCCTAAATATCGGGAAGAACTACAGCCTCTTTTATCTAAAAAATTTTACTTAGTTAAATCTTAATTTAAAGATAAATGAGTATATTTCTTTTATCTTGTTTTGTTGAAGAGTCTTTCTTATAGTTTTAGAAAAAAAAGCGCAAATAATCTTCTTTCTTTTTTTGCTCATTACAAGCTGAGTCTTTAGGATATATTCAATATACCTTAGCCTGCTTTTTATTTTTCAAGCATCTTTGGCTGATTTTTTACCAAGCAATCCGTGGCTTGAGCCTAGAAAACTAATCAACTTCTCCTCATAATTAGATAAAAATAACCCAATTAGTTTACATTCATTACTAAATAGGCAGACAAGGAGAATAAAATGCGTCTTATATTTAGTGTATTTAGCCTCGGAGCGCTTGGCTATGGTCTATGGTGGGCTTCCTATCACAAACCCGATTGGAAAAATAAAGTAGAGGATGTATTAAACATAGGGCATTTTCATACACTAGAGATTCGCTATACAGCAGAGCAAATTATGGAGTCTCAGCAAAAAGTTTTACTTAAAGATGCTAAGCACCAATATCTCGAGCCTTCTTTGAAATTCTACCCTTATTTGCTTTTAGAGGTTAAATATAGCTCATCCGATGCGAAAACAAAAGAAGGGATCATCTTATGGGATTTAACAGATGGGGAAATGGTAGTTAATACCAAGGACTGGGACAAAACACATGGGTTTGCTGATTGCATTAATGCGAATGTAGACCGCCGTGAGTTCAAAATCATCAATGCGATTGCTCAAAAAGGAGGAGTAATCCATCGAGAGGATTTACGTAAAAATATTCATGTAGAAACAGAGGTAATCGATGCACTTATTGAAACCTGTCGTCGTAAAAAATTGATTGTACAGCACGGTGGACGTTATCGACTGCATTTAGAAAATCCTAAATTAAAAATTACTCCATCTACTCTTATTGAAGAGCGTTTGGTCACTCAACCCTATCGCCAAGCTCTTTGTGTATCTAGGCGTTATTCTCTTTCACAAATTGAAAAAATTACTTGCTCTGCTTTTGGTGAAGACTTTGCCATTCGAAAAACAGCTTCTGTCTATCTTCCGGTTCATTGTATTGTTGTGCAAAATCCAGATGGCTCTTTGCATACAAGCCATTGGAATGCCCTCAATGGAAAACCGCTAGAATCAAGCGGGATAGATTGAGAGTTGCTTGTAAATCTATTTGCATATAAACTAGCTAGCATCTCTTAAAGGAAAGATGGCTGAGCGGCCGAAGGCACGTCCCTGCTAAGGACGCGTACCCTTACGGGTACCGTGGGTTCAAATCCCACTCTTTCCGATCTTCGGCTGTGTTTTACAAACACAGCCTTTTCTTATATTGCGAAATATCAGATACTGCAGCTTGAGGTTTCTTATGTCAAAGTCGTTGCCCAAAATAAAATCAGCCCCTCACTCTAAAGAATCAGAGATGATAGTGCTAGGTTCTATGTTAACCAATATTAATAGTCTGAATGTAGCAGCTGACGGTCTTGATGAAGCAGATTTTTATTTCACAGAACACAAAATGATCTTTCAAGTCTTAAAAACCGCATATCGCAATGATAAACCCGCTGATATCCACTTAATTGCGGAAGAGCTTAAACGACAACAAAAACTCTCCGCCGTGGGTGGAATTGCCCATCTAACAGTATTAGCTCAATACGCTGGTAGCTCTGCTTATATTGAAGAATATGTAGATCTTGTTCGCAGTAAATCCACCTTGAGAAGAATGGTTATAGCTGCACAAGAGGTAGAAAAAGCGGCTTTAAACGAACCAAGTGATGTGAGCGTCTTATTAGATGAGGCTCAGGGTAAGTTTTTTTTAATCAGTCAATCAGCTAGCCCAAGCGCTGGGGTTTCTATTAAAGATCTACTCTCAGGCGTGCGTTCTGAAGCGCAGCTCCCTTATTTAAAAGAATTGCAAGAAAAGCAAGAGAGATATCAGCAAAAAGGCCCCGAAGATTTAGGAATCACAGGCATCCCCTCTCATTTTATAGATTTAGATAAAATGATTAACGGTCTAACAGCTTCCAATCTGATGATTTTAGCAGCAAGGCCTGCTATGGGGAAAACAGCACTTGCTTTAAATATGGCAGAAAATGTCGCCTTTAAAACCGGATTGCCTGTTGGTGTGTTTTCTTTAGAAATGACTGCTGAGCAATTATTGCATCGCATGATTTGTAGTCAATCTGAAGTAGCATCCGATAAGATTCGCACAGGCTCTTTAAATGGCACAGAATATCAAAGGATTGTTGCTGCTGTAAATTCTATGATGGAAGCTACTGTTATCATAGATGATCAACCTGGATTAAAAATTACAGACTTAAGAGCTAGAGCTCGTCGCATGAAAGAGAGCCATAATATTCAGTTCTTAGTCGTTGACTATTTGCAGCTCATTACTGGATCTGGTCTTTCTCGCGGACAAGAAAACCGCCAAAATGAAATCTCTGAAATTTCTCGTATGATGAAGACGCTTGCACGAGAGCTTTCTTTACCCATTCTTTGCCTATCTCAACTCTCTCGCAAGGTAGAAGAAAGAACAGGACATAGACCTATGATGAGTGATTTGAGAGAATCTGGCAGTATTGAACAAGATAGCGATATTGTGATGTTTTTATTACGCCGTGAGTACTATGACCCTTATGATAAGCCTGGCCAAGCAGAGCTAATCGTTGCTAAAAATCGGCATGGGTCTATTGGTAATATAAATTTGACTTACCGTAAAGAACTAGCACAGTTTGTCAATTATTCCCCTTTACGGACCGACTCTGACTTTTCAGACAACGCAGAAGCCTTTGCTGCGTTCAACCCTAATTAAAACACATTTTTTTAATAACTTTTAAAAAACGCTTTACAAAAACTTTAGCGCTTTACTTTTTTTCACTCTTTTCTGTAAGATGGGCCTTTATTTTTTAATTAAATGGATTAAAAAACGGGAGAAAATCTCTTTTTATGGCATCTGTAAAAAAAAAGCGCCGCGCAAAAATTGCTAAGCACAAAAGAAAAAAAAGAAGACGTCGCGATCGTCATAAAAAATCTTAAAAAGATCTTAAGACACCATCAACTATGTGGAAATATCCTGAAATATTTGATGTAATCGTTATTGGAGCAGGACATGCGGGTTGTGAAGCTGCTCATGTTTCTGCTCGCTTGGGAGTAAAAACATTACTTATTACCATGCAGCTCGATACGATTGCCAAAATGAGTTGTAATCCAGCCATTGGAGGTACAGCAAAAGGTCACATGGTTCGAGAAATTGATGCGTTAGGTGGCATCATGGGAAAGATAGCTGACCAAACAGCTATCCAACGCCGCATGCTCAATGCATCAAAAGGGCCTGCTGTTTGGTCCCCAAGAGCGCAATGCGACAGGTTTGCCTACGCATCGCTTATGAAGCATCGACTAGAAAAAACTCCTTTCCTAGAAATTAAACAAGGCAATATTGAAACGCTCATCGTTGAAGAAGATCGCATCCTGGGAGTTACCACTTTAGAAGGGATCGCTTTTTATGGGAAAACCGTAATTATCTCTTCTGGAACCTTTATGCGAGGATTGATTCACATTGGTCGTACGCAATTTCCAGGAGGAAGGACTGGTGATAAGCCTTCCATGGTTCTTTCTAAAACCTTAGAGGAATTCGGCTTTGTCTTAGGACGCCTAAAAACAGGGACCCCTCCTCGTATCAATAAGCGCAGTATTGATTTTTCTCAGCTTGAAGCACAAACAGGTGATGAGAATGTATACTTTTCTTACGATCCTCCTGAAACATCTGGTCTAACCCAAGTCCCCTGTTGGATCACATATACCAATGAAGAAACCAAAAAGATCATTCGCGATAATCTGCATCTATCTCCGATGTACTCTGGGATTATTCAAGGCATAGGACCAAGGTACTGCCCATCGATTGAAGATAAAATCGTGCGTTTTGGTAATAAAGAACGCCACCAAATCTTTTTAGAACCAGAAGGTTTAGAAACAGAAGAGATCTATGTAAATGGTATCTCCTCCTCTCTTCCTTCAGATGTACAAATGCAAATGTTGCATACAATTGCAGGTCTTGAAAAAGCAGAAATCATGCGCCCTGCTTATGCAATTGAGTATGATTTTGTAAGAAGCGGACAACTATACCCCACTTTAGAAACCAAAAAAATCAAAGGCTTATTTTTTGCTGGCCAAATTAATGGAACAACCGGATATGAAGAAGCTGCAGCGCAAGGACTAATTGCAGGGATTAACGCTGCTAGCCAAGTGAAAAATCAGCCTGCATTTATTTTAAAAAGATCTGAAGCCTATATTGGGGTTATGATTGATGAGCTGATTTCTCAAGAGCTCGATGAACCCTACCGTATGTTTACCAGTAGAGCGGAGTATCGCCTCTTATTAAGACAAGACAACGCTGATCTTCGTTTGCGCGAATATGGGTATTCTTTGGGTTTGATCGATCAAAAACAGTATCAGCGCCTTGTGGAAAAAAAAGCAGCTATTGAAAAACAAATCGCTACTCTATCTCAAAGCCATCATACCCTCCGAGATAAAAGCAGCAGCCTTGCACAGCTTCTGTGCCGTCCAGAATTCACCTATCAAATCCTCATGGAACAGTTCCCTGCTATTGCCAAGGATTTAGGAGCAGAAATCAATACACAAGTCGAATTGCAGCTTAAATACGCAGGCTATATTCAAAGACAATCTTTAGAAGCTGCAAAGCTAGAAAAAATCGAACAAATCACTATTTCCAAAGAGTTTAATTTCCTAAACATAACAGGTCTTAGCAACGAGGCTAAAGAAAAATTACATCGCATACATCCCCTGACTTTAGGTCAAGCTTCTCGAATTTCAGGAGTTTCTGCAGCGGATATTTCCGTACTTTTAGTCTCTCTAAAAGCTAGGCCTTAATGCCTATTCACCTAATAGAGTTAAAAAATACCCCTATCTTCGAGCAACTGCTCTTAGAAGAGTCTCTTTTAAGAGACCACACAGAAGATTTTTGTCTGATTAATCAAGGCTCTTCTGCTGCCATTGTACTGGGAATCTCAGGGGTAAAAGAAGAACTGGTCCACATAGAAAAAGCAGCTTCTTACCACATCCCCCTCATTAAAAGATTCAGCGGTGGGGGAACCGTTGTAGTAGATCACAATACTTTATTTGTTACCTTTATCTTCTCCAAAAACAGCCACCCTTTCCCTGCCTATCCAGAGCCAATTATGCGTTGGAGCGAAGAATTTTATCGCCCTATTTTTGATTCTGCTGATTTTTGCTTAAAAGAAAATGACTATGTCTTAGCGGATAAAAAATTCGGAGGCAATGCACAATACATAAAAAAAGATCGTTGGCTGCATCACACCAGTTTTTTATGGGATTACAATCCTAATTACATGGATTGCTTATTACACCCTAAAAAAACACCTTCTTATCGCGCAAATAGAGTCCATCGTGAATTTATCTGCAAACTCTCTGACTACTACCCAAATGTACAAACAGTAATTACAGCTATTAAAGAGCATTTACAAACCCTTTATCCAGTAATTGTTTCCCCTGCAGAGTCTTTCTTTTCCCCAAGCATTTCTAAACGCACAACAAGTTTTCTATAACAGAAAATAAAGCTAGCTTTACCACAAGTAGAATCAGGTATTCCATACCAACAATTAGAACAAAATCCGACGACTTTTTCTTCTCGATTAGCTCAACGTTGTTTTTCAGTCAAAGGAGTCGCACTCTTAGGTACAGCAATAGTAACAACAGCAGCAATTATTTATTTAAGTGTACATAGATCGACTGCAGAAATCGATGATGATTTTCCTCACGATAGTACCTTTTCTTTCTATTGCAGAGAATCTTGTTCTCTTCTCTATACGCTTAATCCAGAACTAATGCATTCATGCAAAGAATATTGCGATAACACCTCCACTAATACTTTTCCGAATGCTTGTATTTTGGCTTGTAATAAATTAGGAATGAGTGTCCTTGCAAGATGTATACGAAGTTGTAAGTAGCATTAGGCCTCTAGAGGCTTTATCTCATTTTGCTGAAAATTGATTGTTCATACCCAGCAAAGCAATATTCCTTAGAGAAGGCTTTTACATGAAGTTGGCTTTCATCAATGGTAATGATTGTATAAATTTCAGGAATGTTGCCATGCATTTCTGGTCCACAAATATTATCTCCCATAGCCGGACAGGTGATATAAGGAACATCCTTGATTTGTTTCACGTTAAAATAATGTAGATGCGCTTGAAACACCGCTTTTACATGCGAAGAAGAAGAAATGGCATCTCTTACCGCTTTTTGGTTTTTCAAAAATAGAGCTTTGTTAGAATGATTCTCCATGGTTTCATAAAAAAAATTACCCATGGTATTGTGATCATCCAAGGCGCAATGGGAAAAAATCAATACAGGGCATTTCACTTGCTCTAATTGCTCTATGAGCCAATCCAATTGCTCTTCTGGCAGAATACAAATCTTTTGATCTTCTGGATCCAGTACAAGACCTAGCCATATTAGAAGAAATCCTCCGACTTTTTTACTTCCAAAACCCTTTTGATCAATCCCCTGCTCAAACCAAATCTTTTCTACCTGATCCATCTTTTTTAGTTCATGATTACCTAATAAATGGATGACAGGAGTTTGTATCTTGCAAAAAAGAGAAAGAAGTTTTGCATAAGTTTCTTTATCGCTTGCTCTACTTTCACTTCGTATAAGATCTCCTAAATTCACTAGCAAATCAGGACAATGAGTTTGCAAGATGTATGATAAAATACCTTCTAGCTTCCCTCTCATAAGATGGGAAGAAGCCCTAACTTTGCCATCATGTACCAGATCTTTTCCGACATGAATATCATTAACTATTGCTATTTTCATGAATCATCCTCGATGTAAAGAGCATCTATCTCATTTTTTTTTAACAACCGGAAGATCTTTATTCCTTATTATGAATCATAATGTCTTTTTTTCCTCATAGGTTCTCAGCTAGCAATTCCTCATGATCTTACCTTTTTTAGGTGTAAAAGACAAAGTACCACTATAATTTTTATTTGCAAATAAATCTAATCAAAATTTAACATCCCTTTCATCATTTGAAAGATAAATCTTTACGAAGAATAAATGAAAACACTCTTCACAAATGTAACTGTGTATCTTTCAAAATCTCAAACAGAGGTATTAATATGGAAGTTCAAAGAACTACCCCAAGCCAGCTAAAAGAAATAGCAAATATAAAACCTGTTGTTTCAGATGAAACAACATCCAAAGTCAGAGGTTTCCTCTTAGAGAGAAACTCCTCAACAGAAAACATATTTAAAATAGATCAGCCTAGTTTTGCTGCTAAACAATTAGTAGGCAAGGAGGAATTAGAACCTTATTTTGCAGGAGCTGAGAACCCTCAGGAGGCTCCTGCAGCAGTAGCAATAGCTGTTGTGACTCTATTACTCATAACAAAATCTGGAAGAGATCCTGATAATTTTCAGCTTCCCATAGATCCGAAAAATGCTCCAACACCAGAATTAGACATAAATCAACTATTAGAAATGAGACAAACCATTCTCAATCAATAAAACCTCAAATAATATCCCCTTAAATTAAGGGGATATTTATAAAAAATATCTTATGAGAAGGTCTTAAATGATTTTATTTATCAAAAGTTTTTTTTGTCTTATTGTTTTATTAAGTTTTTTAAAAAGTGTGAAAAAAATCGATTTTTTATCGAACCGCTTTCCTATGTGCATGCAGCTTATTCCTGGATGGAATTTTTTTGCTCCTACTCCAAGCACACTTGATTATCATTTATTATATCGAGAGATGAACAACCAGGAAGTAGAAGAGTGGCAAGATCTATATAGCCCAAAAGAAAAACGCTCGATCTATTCCTTCCTTTGGAATCCAGAACACAGGTTTACAAAAGCTTTTGTAGATCTTGCAATAGACCTGATTAACTTCAGTCACATTGCACAAGACAAAAGACAAATATATATTAGTCTTTCCTATCTACAAATATTAAATTACGTTGACTCTCTAGATCACAAATCTTCTTCTAATAAAGTGCAATTCCTCATTCTCACCAATTCTAGGGCACATGATTACAAAGTTGTTTTTCTATCCGCTGTGCATCCTATAAGCCAAAGGTAATCTTATGAATCCTTATTTAGCGTTTAAAGACATTGTTTTTACTTATCGAATTACTTTGTGTATTTTATCGATTGGTTTATTCATCGCAGCTTTGGAAGATCTGAAAAGTTGGTCTATTTTCAAACCAGAAGGACTACTTAGTTGGAAAGCAGCAAAACTGAGTTTTAAATGGCGCGCAAAAGACCTACGACAAAGGCTCTTTAATTTGCTATTACAAGATAGCGTTTTCAAATGCTCTATCTATTTAAGAATATTTGCCTATCCCTTATTATTTATATTTTCTTTGTTAAATATTATATCTCCTATTCTTATCTGCTTTGTCTTTTTTTTGAATTTATTAATGAACTTTAGAAGTCCTTACGGCTTAGATGGATCCTATCAAATGACTCTAGTGATTTTATTTGCTCTATCGATAGGAAGCCTATTTGGAGTTCATTCTCCCATTTCAACAATATGTTTATTGTTTATAGCAGGAGAGCTTCTTGCTTCTTATTTCATAGCTGGATTTCACAAACTGATCTCTCCCATGTGGCGTAAATCATCCGCTCTACATGGGATTTTTAGTACAAGAAGCTATGGTCATGGTTTCTTTTTTCAACTCATTAGCCGTATGCAGCTGTTGACCACTTTTTTAAGCTGGTTTGTATTCTTATTTGAACTATTATTTTTTACAGTGCTCTTTTTTCATCCTATGTACACAATTCTGTTCTTTGCCATCGGATTTCTCTTTCATGTATTTAACGCAATTTTTATGGGACTGAATAACTTCTTATTTACTTTTTCTGCGGCTTATCCCGCTCTTTTTTATTGCGTCAATTACATCCATGAACCTATCTTGCATTGAATATAAATTTTTGCTATGTTGCATAATCTTTTTTTGTTTCTAACAAAGTCAGATTGACATGAACAAGCAAGGATGAAATGAAGAACAGTTTAACATTCTCGAACCTTCAATGGAGAAACGGGTACATCGTAATCATTA
>PSRO01000011.1 GCA_003176115.1 Chlamydiota bacterium
TATTTTGTGGCTTATCTCCAAAATCGATACCATTTGGTCAAATGTGCTTCGTTTTACTCCGGTTCATCGTCGGATAATTTTTGTCTATTACACCTTACTGGATATTAGCGGTAATGCTGCAGAAGCTGCCAACAACACAAGAGAACAAGTATATTCATTTATCTGAAACATTACTCGTAGAGCTTGAAAATTTTTTCCTCCTTTCAGAACAACAATAATGCTTATTGAGATTTTTACATTTATGTTGCAGGAAACTAAAAATTTTTTTTATGATCTTTAGTCAAACCTTAACCAAGGGAGTAAATATGAGAGTATCAATTGAGAATTTTTATGTTAGAGGTTCTGCCAATATAAGCAATCTTTGGTATGAGGATGGATCTTTTTCTATTCAAAGAAGAAATGGAAGCCTCTTTAGAATCTCTAAAGATAATACAGATAAAAATTTGCGAGGAATACCCCCTGAGCAAGTTGAAGAAATCAGCAAGATCGGATACTTTACCATATTTGAAAGTCTAGGACCTTCTGGAAATTATTCCGTTAATTATACGTGCAGACTTCTTGGCGGAGGAAACGGACCTTCTCATGAAAGCAATACTAGCAATGCTAACAATGACTCTCCTAGCAACAATAGCTCTTCCAATAGCAATGATTATGCTTGTGCGCATAATGATAGACCTGGGGTTTCTATTGCTGATATCGCAGAGCATGCGGGTAATTTGAACTTTGGAAGTGCTGGAAGGGATGTAATGGATCTTGTGTCTGGTCATGAATCTTTTGGTGGATTTAATCAAGCACCAAGCTCTGGAGGGGAGTCCAGTTCTTCAAACTCAAGCTCTACAGATACGTCAAAAACGGGATAATTATCAGTGTTGAAAAATATAATAGAGATTTTTATGGGATCTTTGGTAATTTTATTTTTTGCTCTCTTTAGAATTGGAATATCTGCTTTTCTTTTGGAGTGGTCTTGGTCAAGGCTAAGAAAAGAGAAGATTACATTTAGAGGTTTCATTACATTTTTTATTTTTTGCCTAGGAATAGGAATCTTGTTATGGTCTAAATGCGAGTGTAAATAAATGAAAACTCCTATACACTTTTTTATTTGATTACCTCTTACATACCTTATAGATAATCTACAAGGTATGTAAGAGGTCTATTACAAACCGGGTTGTTCAATAGTTTTTTACTTCCAAAGTGTTTGGAAAGATAAGCCATATGGGTATGGAGTAATTGAAGTAGTTCATAAGTATACTGAAATGCATTAGAAAAAACCTTTTTAAACACTAAATTCATTATAGTAAATTACGGGATGAGACAGTTAAGCCCATCCAAAAACTTTTTAGGGGATTTATCAAAAATTGCCAGTTTGCAAATCCCCACCAAACTCAAAAGCCTGTATTTTATATCTACTGAGATTTAAAAAAATCTAGTGGTGATTTAATTTGCGTAATGAAATCCTGTAAATAAAGAGAAGCATTACATGAAAAATCATCGCGTTATACAAATGATCTTAAGCTTTTGCTGTTTGCTCTCAAGTAGTCTTTTTGCTGAAGCATCTTCTGATTGCCAAAATGAACTATCGCAAATCAATGAGGAGATTATCTATTTAGAAGAAGTAAAAACCCGTTATCTTGCATTGGTTTTAATTCATGAAGAGCAAGCTATGCGTTGGCAGTTTGACCCCCATTTAAAGCAAGAAGCCAGGCGCTCTTTGAAGTTAGCCGATTCTGAGCGTAGGGTGCTTCAAGAGATTCAAGAGAGAATTGATCGTTTATGTATTCGTAAGGATCAACTTCTTAAGTCCTCTTAAAAGGTTTTTTCATTAACCAAATCACAAGGTAAATAAACGCTCCGGATAGAGCTAGGTTTAGCGTTAAGCTAAGGCCTGCTAATTCTAAAACGATAGGAGGGAGTTGGTATTGAGTAGAAATCATTAAAATTCCAGCACCTACCTCTCCTCGAGGCCACATGGCAACGCTTAAAGCGGTTCTCTCTCTTAAGCTTACTTCTTTTTTGTAGCAGAACATGGGGAATAGTTTACCTAGGTTAGCAAGGATTGTCAGTATAAGTACATGAAAGGAGAGCGCCATCCAAGAAATATGGCCAAAAGATATTTTAGCTAAAGAACATCCTACAAGAAACATATAGATAAATTTAAGGCTATTATCAAACTTAATGGCAATAGGCCGCTCTATTTTTTTATGGGGAGCTTTGAGAATGCACCCTAATACAAAAGCTGGCAGTAAAATTTCAAGGTCTAAAACATCCACTGCTTTAAGGAGTTCTACAAGTCCTGTTAAAAGCAATGCATAAATAAAAACACAGAGTTTATTTGTAGGGAGAGATACTCGATGTAAATAACGGTAAGCGACTATTAAAAGAAGAATGGTGATTAACAAAATAAAAATGATTTGAGACTGCAGACCGATATATATAAGTTGGAGAGGGACAATAAACAATACAGTGTCTAGATCATCAAATATGGCTAAAATTCGAACCTTTTTGAATACCCAAGTGCCAGCTAGACCTGCAGCCATTAACATGGCAAATAAAAGACCTGTTGAAGTAGGCGCAGCAAACCGTCCAATTAAGGCTGACTGCTGAAGGGTTAGATCAAAACACAGGAAAAAATACGCACTACAAAAGATCCAAGGAAAGGTTGCTGCAGTCATGGCGATAAGGTAATCTTTTCCATAACCCTTAAGGTTTTTTTTATTTAAATCAAACTCTATACCCACTTCGATCATGATATAGGCTAGAAGTGTTAGAGTAAAAAAATGTAGATAGCTTTGATAAGGAGCTAGATGAGCTGTTTGCGAGACAGTAATACCAATGATTAAAAGTAAACTGTATATGAAAATCTTGTGCATAGAAGTTTTCCTTTAGGTCTAATTCCTTAAGTAAAAGATCTATGCACAAAAAGCAAGTGAATTTAAACCTTAAAGATCAGAAGTAGCGGCTTTCAAAGCTGTTTCAAATAGAGAATGCAAATTATTTTCTACTTTTTCATCTTCCAAATGAGGTTCCCATTCTAGCTGAGTATGGGAATCACTGATCACAACCATCGCCCCTAGATCGATTTGGTGAACATGAGCTATAGCGAATAAAGCAGCTGTTTCCATTTCAACAGCTAATACTCCTTCTTGTTGAAAATGCTGGATTTCCAATGAGGTTTGTCTATAGAAACCATCTGTTGTCCAGGTGCTGCCAATGTGATGAGAAGTATCTGTCTGTTTTAATAAATCGGTTAAAAGATTAGTCATACGACGAGGTGCGTGGATATATTTACTAGCTTCTATATAGTGATAGGAAGTTCCTTCATCGCGAACGGCTTTTTCAAAAAGTACAATATCACCAATGCCTACTTTAGCATGGAGTGTACCAGCTGTACCTATGCAAACAAAACGAGTAACTCCCCAGGCAATAAGTGCTTCCATTTGATGTGCAGCAGCAGGAGCGCCGGTTCCTAAGTAGGCGATTGCAATTGAGGGAAAGTCATCTAATAAGAAAACCTTTTTGAAACAACCCTCATAACTCTTATGTTTATGTTTTTGTAAGATGGTTTCTAAAAAACGTCCATGAGAACAAAAAATAATGGCTTGAGGAGCATTCATGGTGGGCAGCAATCCTTTTTGACGATTGTATTCCAACCATTTAGCTGGGGTGATCAAAGAAGGATGGCTATATTTTTCATGTAATTGAGGCAACATATTTTTTAAACCTTTTTAAATTATAGAAATGATAACATAAATCAAAATAAATTCACTTAATTAAAATAAAGTTTATTTATTACGAGTTTTTAACCATCCGTAGATTAGACCTAAGATCACCCCAAAAATTATATACCCTAATAGTAAAAGGGGTTTTATAGAGAAAGATCTTTCACAAGGGAATTCGGTTTTCATTTTAGCCATAAGCATGATAAGGTTGATTATCCATAAAAAGATTCCATATAAAGCTCCCCAAACAACAGTCCTCATAGGCTTTTTGGAGATTTTACAAACAGCTAGAGCAAATATAGCTCCTAAGATAGCTGTTAAGAATAAATAGAAAAGTAAGCTGCTAAAGATATTGGATAACCCAACTAGTTCTCCAATAGCTGTAATAGAGTCGAAATGAAGTAAAGCAAATGCGAGAATGATTCCTGCAAAAATCCCGCTTAAAACACCAATAATTACATTTCTTTGAGAAAAAGTCCTAGTTTGCATTAAATCCCTCCATTTATTTTATTATCATCTTATGTAATTTACTGCAAAAAATGAGTTGTACCAAAAAAAAGAATCTGGAATAGTTTCTATTCTATAAAAAATTAGTTTTGTGATTTATTTAGAACGTATATGATTAAAGAAGAGCATGTAGAATTCTGCCCTTGCACTAGCGGTTTGTCTTATCAAACATGTTGTCAACCTCTTCACAACGGTGGTTTGGCAAAGAATGCCTTAATGCTTATGCGTGCGCGTTACGCAGCTTATGTGCTTGATTTAAGTTCTTATATTATCAAAACCACCCATCCTGCAAGTCCACAGTATAGTGATGACCATGAAGAGTGGGTAAAAGAAATCTCTCATTTTTCCAAAGCCTTTCAATTCAATCGATTAGAGGTACTTTCTTTTAAAGAAAAGGAAAAGATTGCTACCGTAACTTTTGTAGCGCATATGTCTCAAAATGACCAAGATGCTACATTTACAGAAAAGAGTTACTTTGAAATGATCAAAGATCAGTGGCTATACAAAAACGGGCAGCTCTACGAAGGACGTGTTCCTAATTTGATGACTACAGAGCAACTAAAGATATTGCCTCTTGCCTATTATGATGACCCCATTCTCCGAAAAAAAGCTGAACCAATTACAGCCATTACAGAGGATGTAAAAAAACTCATCGAAGAGATGAAAGAGACAATGGATGCTTGTAATGGGATAGGACTTGCAGCTCCCCAAGTGCATCACTCAATCAGGCTCTTTATTATCAGAGAGCCTACGAATAAAGAGCTAGATAAAAGCAAAGTAAAATGGGGAGAGATAAAGGTATTTATCAACCCTGAAATATCTTTCCCTAGTGAGAAGACATGGACAGAATCCGAAGGATGTCTATCGATTCCAAATATTTATGCAGATGTAGAGCGAGCTCAAGAAATAACAGTTAAGTATACGAATATAAAAGGAAAAATCATCAAGCAGCGTATTTCAGCTTGGGAAGCTCGAGTGGTTCTGCATGAAAATGATCATATCGACGGTATCTTATTTATCGACCGACTAAGTCAGCAAGAAGCTGAAAAGCTTACACCTTTTTTAGAGAACTTGAAAAAACGTATACATAATAGCTCTATGTTATAATACGTTTTTTATGAGTCATTACACTAACCACTTCTAGTGAAAAAGAGAAAATGCAATGAGTTTAGCTATTTCTAACACTTTTATTCAAACAGTTCCTATTAGAGTTACAGGGATGGCACTTGGCTATTGTGCCTATGAAAGGTTTGCACAAATTGTACATGCAAAATCTCCTAATATAGGCACTAATTATTTACCTTATATGGGACTTATTGCTGGTGCTTTAGCAATCACACAGCAAACTATTGCTATCTATGCCGTGGCGCTTCTTATCTTGATTCCTTTAAAATATGCACTAGCAAAAGAGCAGCTCATAGTTAAAATCCCCTTGTTTTTGGAAGATATGCATAAGACTGTGGGTTTAGAAGATCACAATTACACTCCATTACCAGAAGCAACTAAACGGATAGCGGTTTTTATTAATAATCTTGAAAAACGTAATGTGATGATTACAGGTCCTGCTGGTTCAGGCAAAACAGCCTTAATAGAAGGTATTGTTCAAAGAATTTGCAAAAAGGACTCCTCTCTACCTGAAAACCTTCTTACCAAAAAATTTTATAAAGTTTCTTGTGTAGCCCTTGTGAGCGGTACAACCTACCGAGGTTCTCGTGAAGAGAAAATTGATGAAATATTAAAGTTCACTAAGAACCAAGCAAATAGTGTACTTGTTTTTGATGAAATACATCAACTTGCTATGGCCAATAAAAGCAATATAGGAAGTAATAACATATCTGTTTTAGATTTCTTTAAGGAAGGTTTAGCAAGAAGCGAGATCTCTATTGTTGGCATGACAACTAATGAGGAATTTGCACGTCATTTAAACGATCCAGCTCTTGAGCGTCGCTTCAATAGAATTCAATTAAAGCAGCCTTCCTTTGAAGATAGTTTACACATGTTAAAAGAGCGAGCAAGGAGTCTGTTAAAAAGATATCCAAGCATTACTATTGCAGAGGATGTATATAAAGAAGTATTAACTCTTGCGCAAAAGTTATTGCATCAAAACTCTTCTCTCATAGATCAAGGTTTTAATCTTCTACAAACAGCTTTTACTGTTGCTGGTTTTGAGGGTAGAAATCGCATAGATAGAAAAAGCATGGGAAATATCTGCAAAGAATATTTCGACATGAACCCAGATACCTTTGTTGATGAGAGCCTTGATTAATCTGGTCATTAGTCTAATCCCGGTAAAGTTCTTCTTCTTGATGTTTTTAAAAAAATATTTGACACTTCTTTATGGTTAAAGTAGTTTGAAAAAAAAGTACTAATAGTCTTTTGACGCATTTTTAAGAAGAACATTTTATGAAAGCAAAGCCTCAAAAAATTTTACTTTTTGTAGCGGATGAGTATGAAGATCTCGAGTTACAATATCCTAAATATCGTTTGCGTGAGGCTGGAAAAAAAGTGGTAGTAGCAGGAGAGAAAAAAGAGTCTTACAAAGGCAAACACGGCTATCCTTGCTTAGCTGACGCTATATTTAAAGAAGTCAAGGTGGAGGATTTTGATGCTTTAGTGATCCCGGGCGGCTATGCACCGGATAAATTGAGAAAAATTCCTAAAGTGTTAGAAATTACTAAGAAATTTGCCAATCAAAAAAAATTGATTGCATTTATTTGTCATGCGGGGTGGATTCCTATTTCTGCAAAAATCCTTAAAGGGATTCGATGCACTTCTTATATTTCTATTAAGGAGGATATTCTCAATGCAGGAGGAAAATGGGTGGATAAATCCGTAGTTATCGATCGACACTTTATCTCAAGTCGCTTCCCTGAGGATTTACCCGATTTTTGCTCTGCTATTTTACATTATCTTTCTCAAGGTTGATATGCGTTCTATCTGGAAAGGAGCTTTAAGCTTTGGTTTAGTAAATATCCCTGTATGTATGTACAGCGAGTGTAGAAAAAGAGCTCTCTTTTATTTTATTGCATAAAAAAGATCTTTCGAAAATCCGGTATGTTAGGGTGTGCCAAGCAGAAAACAAAGAGATCCCTTGGCAAGAAATTGTCAAAGGCTATGAATATAAGAAAGGGGATTTTGTGATTTTGCGAGATGTGGATTTTAAAAAAGCAAACTTAAAAAAACAAAGACCATTGAGATTGTCCACTTTATTTAAAGAGGATGAAGTAGATAGCATCTATTACGTAGAGCCTTATTTTACTTAGAACCCGCTAAAAATGCAGAAAGGCTTATGGCTTATTGAGAGAAGCTTTAAAAAAATCTACAAAAGTAGGCCTTGCTAAATATGTACTTAGGAATAGGGAGCATCTTGCAGTAGTTAAAGTTCATGAAAATATGATCATTCTTAACCAGCTACGCTATCAAACGGAAGTTTTACGTGCGCAAGATTTAAGGATCCCTTCCATAGGAAAAACCAACCTTGAGGAAATGAATATCGCTATTGCCTTGATAGAGCATCTTACTACTTCTTTTAAGCCTAAAGAATATAAAGATACCTTCATGGAAGAGATTAAACAAATTATCAAACAAAAATCAAAAGGCCGTCCTATTCATCCTAAAACGCAAGAACCTAAAATCAGTAAAGTGCACGATATTATGACACTTCTTCAAAATAGTTTAGAAAAAGAGAAAAGACCAAAAAATAAGAAACGTAAACTCTCATGAGTCTTAAAGAATATAGAGTTAAGAGAAATCTCAAAAAAAGTTCAGCGCCTTCTTCAGGAAAAAAGCACACAGACTTCTTGCGTTTTTGCATTCAAAAACATGCTGCTCGACATTTGCATTATGATTTTCGCTTGGAATATCGAGGAGCTCTTTTAAGCTTTGCTATTCCAAAAGGCCCTTCTATGAACCCTAAAATCAAACGTTTAGCAATAAAAGTAGAAGACCACCCTCTTGATTATCAATCCTTTGAAGGAGTGATTCCCAAAGGAAACTATGGAGCTGGAACGGTCAAAATATGGGATCATGGTTTTTATACCAGTTCTGATGCTACTGAACCTAAGAAGGTAGAAAAGATCCTTAGCAAAGGATTAAAAAAAGGTCATTTTTCCGTTATTGTAAAGGGGAAAAAAATCAAAGGAGAGTTTGTTTTTCAAAAAATCAAAACGGATAAAGACAATACATGGCTTCTGATGAAAAAAGCGGATGATTATGCCTCTTTGTAAAATGCCTAACTTTATCCTCCTATGCTAGCTACATTGATCAAGCAACCATTTGATGATGAAAATTGGATCTTTGAAATCAAGTTTGATGGAATCGCGCTCTTGCCTTTATCAATCACAAACACGTTCAATTAAAATCCCGGAACAACCAGTTGTGGAATACAAAGTTCCCTTCGATTGTAGCTAGCCTTGAAAAAATTCATTCGCAAGTTATTTTTGATGGGGAACTAGTTGTGTTAGATGCAAAATTATCAAAGAGAGCACAAAGGTAACTTATATTATTATATACTCGATTTGCTGTATAAGGATGGAAAGGATTTAAGAGAGCTTCCTCTGATAGAGCGTAAAGCGCTTCTGAAAAAGTATGTAAAAAAACTAGCTCTTCCTAAGCTGCGTTTTAGTCAGCATGTATTTAGGAAAGGGAACGCCTTTTTTACACAAGCAACAAAAGCGCATTTAGAAGGGATCATAGGAAAAAGAGCTTTAAGTACCTATCAATCCAGACGGAGTTTAGATTGGGTAAAAATAAAGAATATTTTGAGGCAAGAGGTTGTCATTGGTGGTTTTACACAACCAAGGGGATCTCGCACAAAATTTGGAGCTTTGCTAGTAGGGGTTTATAATAATCAAAAAGAACTAGATTTTATTGGGCGTGTTGGAAGTGGGTTTGATGCTGCTGTTTTACAAGAAGTGCATCGCCAATTAAAACCATTAATTCAAAAAAAACCCTTTTAAAAACCACCCGAAAATCAGCGCGACTTGGGTTTAGCCTCAATTGGTCTGTGAAGTAAGTTTCACCGAATAGACACAAAATAACAATATGCGACACCCTATTTTTCAAGGTCTAAGAATCGATAAGAGGCCCAAAGATGTTAAAAAAGAAATCCCTAAAGGGCGATGAAGAAAAGCTTTTCTTAACGCATTTAGATAAAATCTATTGGCCTAAAGAAAAATACACGAAGGCAGATCTTTTACATTACTATAAACAGGTAGCCCCTCTTATTCTCCCTTATTTAAAGGATCGCCCGATTGTATTGTATCGTTTCCCTAAGGGAATTCAAGAGAAGGGATTTTATCAAAAAAATATCAACTTTTCTCATCCGAGATGGGTTAAAACTTATCCTGTTCAACACGAAGGTAGAATTGATCATTATCTTCGGATTCATGATTTGCGCAGTTTGCTCTTTGCTATAAACTTAGGAAGTATTGACCTGCATCCTTTTATGTCGCGTTGCAAACAGCTAGAAAAACCTGATTATTGCGTTATTGACCTAGATCCACATGGGGTTTCTTTTCAAAAAGTGGTTGAAGTGGCTTTAATAGCTCATGAAATTTTAGAAGAAGCTGGTATCAAACATTATTGCAAAACATCTGGTGGCAAGGGCCTGCACATATTTATGCCGCTTCATGCTAAGTACAGCTATGAACAATCGAGGCAATTTGCAGAACTTATTTCTTTTTGCATTCAAAAAAAACTTCCAGATAGCACTTCTTTAGAAAGGAATCCTAAAAAACGTCAAAAAAAAGTGTATTTAGATTGTTTGCAAAATCGTGCTGCACAAACAATTGTTGCTCCTTATGTTGTGCGTCCGCGACTAAAGGCACCTGTATCTACTCCATTAACTTGGAAAGAGGTGAACAAAGAGTTAGATCCTGCTGCATTCACCATAAAAACCGTTTTATCTCGTTTTAAAAAAAAGGGAGATCTTTTTAAGGGTGTACTTACAGAGAGAATACACATGAAAGCAGCATTAGCGCATTTACATAAATTTACATAAAATTTTACTGTTTTACTATAAGTTTAGCTTCTGCTATGAAAAGGCTTATATAGAGATTTTAAAGAAGGAGCTATGTATGGATAAGGAACAATTTGAAGGAAAATGGCATGAGTATAAAGGAAAAATCAAAGAAAAGTGGGGAAAGCTCACAGATGATGATTTAGCAGAAATTCGTGGAAAAAAAGAAGCATTAGTTGGAAAGATTCAATCTCGCTATGGATACACTAAAGAAAAAGTGGAAAAAGAGCTATCTGAATTCTGCGGTAAACATAAATCTTGCGGTTGTAAAGGCCCTTGTAATTGCGGTTGTAAGCCCCGTCATTAAATCTATCCATATACCTATAAATAATGGTAATCTTTAATGATAACCAATTATGAAGGGTAAAAAGGATGGCAATACTTGGAGTTGATGGAAAAAAACGCTGTTTTGGAGGACTGCCTGGCAAAGAATTGTATGCGGAATACCATGACAACGAATGGGGAATTTCTGTACACAACGATCAATACTTATTTGAAATGCTCATTCTTGAGGGAGCACAAGCGGGCTTAAGCTGGGAAACCATCTTAAAAAGACGAGAGGGGTATCGAAGAGCTTTTCATCATTTTAATCCTGCAAAGGTTGCCTTAATGAGTGATTCAGAGCTAGAGACTCTATGCCAAAACCCTGAAATTATTCGCAATCGATTGAAAATTTATGCAACACGTCAAAATGCTCAAGTCTTCTTAAAAATTCAAGAAGAATTTGGTTCTTTTGATTGCTATGTTTGGGGTTTTGTAAATAAAAAACCCATCGTCAACCACTGGCGGAGACTTGAAGAGATTCCAGCTACTACTGCTGAGAGCAATGCCCTTGCTAAAGACTTAAAAAAACGCGGCATGACGTTTGTTGGCTCTACGATTATTTATGCATTTATGCAGGCTGTAGGGCTAGTTAATGACCATATTACAGAATGCTGGTGTTATATAAATCGATAGCTAATCAATTGCTTTGAAATGCTCTCATTTTAAAGGGCACATAGATAGAGGTCTTCTGTTTTTTAAACTATTTACTTTCTTTTACTTATAAGGTTAGAGCCCAGACCTCTATCAAAATTCGACTTACATCAAAAAACTTGTCATGATTTAAGAGTAAAAACAGGAAAAAATTAAATAATTTTGTATAAAGTATTTTTTTATATAAAACTTATTAATTTTTTTTAAAAAGTATATTACTAACTTTAATATAATTATATTTTGTAGTATAATCATTTCATGAAACTAGAGTTAGGGAATTAACATGACAGCTATCGGTCTAGATTTTTTTATACCTGTTCGGTTCGAAAAACCAAAAACATTCAAACAATATGTTCAGGAAGGGGTTGATGGTTATTTCTACCTTGGTGGCAAATCTGTATTTGTTATCTCTGGGGAAATTTTACATGGTAGCCAGGCGATAAGAATAAAAGATCAAGACCAAAGCAGGGTTAAACAGGTTGTTCTTAATGCTATTAAAATTATCTCCTACATGACTGTAATAATCCCTTTGCTAATGCTTATAGCAAAGGCTTCCTTCCGGCTTACTTTTACTCATAAATTTCATATTGTATCGGAAAGTGAATATGAATCCATAGTTAGTCAAAGAATTTGTTTGATTGTAGGGAAAGTAAGCTTCTGGGAGTTTTTTCTTTCTTCTTACAATGGGGCTATTAATGATGATAAATGGAATAGCATCCAGGGGCTATCGTTTTTGATAGCAGAATTTCAAGAAATCCAAGGGTCTTTGGTTGTTTTATTAGAGGAAATAGAAAGTGGGCATACGGAGTATCAAGAAAAAGAAGAGGCATTAAAAAAACTTATCTCTGAATTAATGGATCAAACAACCAACTCCTTAAAGGCTCTTCAGGAGAAAATACAAAATAAAATCCCTAGAGGCTTAGAAAATGTAGGTAATACCTGCTATATGAATTCTGCCCTTCAACCTCTTCTAGCTATAAGAAATCTTGAACAAATCATTCCGGATAGTGTAGCCTCCGAACCAAAATGCAATTATGAGGAGCGTAAAAAGATCCTTTCTTCTTTTAAAAAGTTTTTTCAAAGCTGGGTAAATAAAGAAACTGCAAAAGAACTGGGTCGTAAGGTTGGAGATTTACGCAGACAAATTTTCGAAGCAGGACTATCAGAAGGTGGATTCGTCGATAGAGATCAAGAAAGATCTTTTCAAGATGCGGGGCAATTTTTTGAATTGATTCTTCATGTTTTAGGTAAGGGCTTCCAGTTAGAAATGATAAGAACGCCTGTAAGGCATGATGGAACGTCCATAGAGGGTCGCCAAAAAACAGAAACAACTCCCCAGGGGGTTTTTTATTTACAATTGCCTGGTGAGTCACTTCAAGAAATCGTGAATAGATATCAATCGGTTTTCGATCAAGAGTTTGCACCGGGTGATGAATGGCGAGTAAAAGATCCAATTTCTCAAAGCAAGATATTGATTTCTCGTTATAAAGAAATGCAGAAAATTATTGGCCCTGCACCTGAAATATTAGTTGTTAGGGTAAATAATCACGTTGTAAAACCTGAACAGGATCAAACCATTAATTTTGCTCCTTTATTCAAAGAGCCTTTAGAAAATTGCAATTACCAATTGATCGGATTTTCGCAAAATCATCATCAGGTTCATTGGACTTCTGTAGTTTGGAAAGAAAACAATTGGCACTATTGCAACGATAGTCAAACGCAACAAGTATCTGCAGAGGATCCCTGTTTTAAGCATGCTGCTAACTACATGATCTTTCAAAAGCATGAATCATAAAGATTTCGATAACTTTTTTGTTAATGGGTTAATAGAATAGTTAATCGCTCCTAGTACATTCGATCCTACACAGATTTTTTCCATAGTTTTTATCTTAGGAAATACAGTTTAGTCATGTAGAACCTCTGTCATTACATGAGATTGGAATAATAGCTCTTTAACTCTGGGAATTCTTTGTGCGAGGTTTATTTTATCTTCACAAATATTGTAGGCAAAAGGAAAGAATTTATCGTCTTTTTCAACCCATCTTACAAACCATCCTATCTCTGAATTTTTCCCATCCTCTCCAATCATAGAACCAGTCCAGCCTGTTTTTCCAAACAGGTTTCATCCTTCGGGCAATTGATCTACTCAAGTTGGTCATGAAAAGTATGAAGATATTCTTGTGAGAAATCATCTTGCTCCTACAGTGGCTAACTCAGAGGGTTCGTTCAGATCATTAATATCTAAAAGATATGAAAGAGTGGCCTAAAGAAGTGATTTTTAATGGTTTAGGATGTTAAGGAAATAGATCTTTTAACCCTTCTATGTAAAAAAAGAGAAAGAAATCTTAGTGTTTTAAGGTTTCTTTCTCTTGGTTTTACCAGCCATGCTAAAAGCAATTGCTATCGCTTGACTCTCTTTGTAGCCTTCTCGACGCAACTGACTAATATTTGCAGAGATGGTTTTCTGGCTTTTTCCTTTTTTTAATGGCATTGTTTCCTCTAAAAATTCTTGATAATCTAAATTTTCCTATACTTATTTTTTCACAAGAACGTCAAGGTATTTTAAAAATGTACTAAATCAAATTCTAGATTTAGGAGTTGTATGAATCTCCAGAGGTAGAGCAATGCTTACAGGATTTAAGTGGGGGACGTCTTTGACAACTTCATCCAACCATAGTTTGCATAAATCGCTTTCTATTGCACAGACATGTGATCTTGCTACAATAAATTGGCCATGAAAAACCCGAATAAATTAAAACAAATTTATTAAATAGGTTCTTATGAGAAATCAAAAAAATATGACAGAGAATTTAAGTTAAATGTAGTAAAGCACTATAAAAAAAGCGGGAAAACCATGTTCATCTGTATAGGGTTTTTCTTCTATGGAGTCATCTATAATGAGAACACCTCCACTTTCCTGTTCTTGTTTACGTACTTCTGTTTTGATATATCGCCACAGATCTTTTGAATCAAATTGGCCCTTACTTAAAAACCTTGTGATCTTATCATGGCTTATTTGACTATCCAAAAGATTGGATAATCCTGTTGCTGTTGCTTGCGCATTTTGACTAATAAGATAGTCGGTATATATATGTCAAGAAGGTCTTTGGTCATACTTTTTCCTCTGGAGTTACAGAGAAATTATACTTGATTATTTGCTTTTTTCCAATGCTTCTCTGCGTAACATAAGTTATATAGTTACTCGTAAAGGATGGCTATATTTAGCAGTGGTGCTAGATCTATTTTCAAGAAAAATTGTTGGATTCTCTATGAGTAGTAGGATCCAAACGGATCTTGTTAAACGTGCATTACAGCAAGCTATTCTGCATAGGAATCCAGAAAGAGGTCTGATTCACCATTCTGATCGTGGCTCTCAATATACAAGTGAAGATTTCAAGAAAAAAACCGATCAACATGAAATGATTTTAAGTATGAGTAGTAGTAAAGGAAACTGTTATGATAATGCTGTTGTAGAGAGATTTTTTCATAGTTTAAAAACAGAACATACTAATTTTTATAAATTTAAAACAAAAGAAGAAGCTATGGATAGTTTATTTGCATATATAGAAGTGTTTTATAACAAAAAGAGATCTCATTCTACGTTAGGATATGTGTCTCCTTAAGATTTTGAAACAAAATGGATGAATCAGCAAAGTATTCGTGTTCTTGCTGTCTAAAAAAAGGTGGTAAGATCAATGAGCTGTATACATAAATCCTGAAGAAAGCTGCTTTGACCCTTCTTTCATTTCATTGAGGTGTTCTTTTTCTTCCAAATAGGATTGATTTGACAGTCAACACGGGAACCAGCTTTACAAAGGATAGCATCAGATACCGTTCATCAGCTCGAAGCTCAATTGTATAGGTGACAAGCAAGTAGGCTAGCTTTTTAGATCAAACCCTTTCAATTTGACGCTTTAAATGATGGCATGGCAAAATTCTTCTGCTGCGTGTTTTAGAGTTTCTTCTTTCACGAGCATTGAGTATTCACAAGCTGAGATTTTTCTAATCCCGCATCAAATGGGATAATTTAGGCACAAGCAGCGGATGGTCAATCCGCAACATTTTTGCTTAATTCGGTCGGAATGCAATAAGAGATATTAATCTGTGAAATCTATAAATGTCAGGGCATTTGTCATAAAATTTGACAGAAAAAAAGTTCTTATTTTAATATTTTTTTGTTTACAACGAGCGTCTTAACTTGCAGTCTAGAAACCAAAAGATGTAAATAATGAATATATCCGATGATCACTTACCGTCCTATATTTACACATATCCAACTAAGGACGCATATAGACCTTTTACAGATTGGAAGAAAGCCGTTTCGGGTTTTTCGAATGTTGTTGGAAAAATCAACCTTTATATCCATATCCCATTTTGCGAAATGAAGTGTGCCTTTTGCAATTTATTCACTGTTACCAAAAACCCAAGATCGGTCATTGAACGTTACCTCGAATGCCTTTTAAAAGAAATTGAGATAGTGAGACCCTACCTACTATTAGACAAGCTTGAAGTGCAATCTGTTTATTTCGGCGGCGGCACCCCAAGCTTGTTAAATATTGACGATCTCTCTTCTATTATTCAGCGCCTGAAGACCCTGTTTATCATTTCCAACGAGGCTGAGTGGAGTATCGAAGGCGCGCCAAACTCTTTTACTCAACAAAAATTTAGTGACTTAAAAAACCTTGGTTTCAATAGGGTAAGCTTGGGGATTCAAGCTTTTAATCCAAAACTCCTTCATACGACGAGTCGCCACTATGAAAGTACACTTGGTGAGGTAATAGCAAAAATGGCAATCGAATCAGGAATAAAAAATGTTAACCTTGATTTGATTTATGGACTCCCCGGTCAAAGTTTGGAGGAGTGGTGCCAAGATTTGTCAATTGCATGTAAGCTATTTCCAGCAACACTAACCCTTTACCCCTTAGCTGTCAGAAAAAGGACATTTTTTGGCAAAAAAGAAATGCAAGACTTTCTTCCTCCCTGTGAATTGTATAGATGGTATGACATATCCTCTAATTTCTTAGAAAAGATGGGTTATTCCCAAAATACCTTTGTCACTTATTCTAAAAATGGTGGGGGTTGTCAACATGAAGCTCAGCAATTTCAAGGAATACCAACACTATCATTCGGATCTGGAGCAAGAAAATATGCTCCTGCAATCCATTTTGCTGATGAGGACTACCATAATAGGCTCCCTCATACAATAACTTTAAAAAAATATATGGAAACTATCGAAAAAGAGGAGCTACTCGTTAGTTCGGCGGCATTTTTAACCAGCCGGGATCAGCTGATGCAAAAAGTGATCTTGGGAATTCTCTCGAGCGGCGTCAAAGAACCTGGAGAATGTATGCACTTAATTCTTGAACTAAAAAAGAAGGATCTTGTTGTAGAGACAGAGTTGGGTTACACTCTTACCAAGCAAGGGATGCGACATTCTAGCTCAATTGCCCAATGGTTAATCGAGAAAACTCATGTCTTGGTATAAAAAAGAAACCTTTGGAGCCTTTTGGGAAAAAGGATATAGAGACTCCTCTCTCTCTTCAATGGGAGGTCCGAGTTTTGAAGTAGCGGAAATTGCCCCAGCTCTCCCTAGAGGAGCGAAGGTCTTAGATCTTGGTTGCGGAGAAGGTAGAAATTCATTTTTTCTGGCACAAAGAGGCTGTGAAGTTACCTCAGTCGATCGATCGGAAGCTGGAATACTTAAGCTCGCTTCACTTTCAGACCGATTTAATTTAAACATTCAAACCCATGTCGCCGATATTGCATCTTTTAAGATAGATTCTTCCTATGATCTAGTCATGGCGCATGGAGTTCTCTATTATCTGGAAAATCACATCTGGCGTGACTTGCTTAATAAAGTAAAAGAGGCAACCCGTCCTGGGGGTTTTAACATCTTTACGGTGTTTATTTATAATGAAGAGATCCCTTGTGGTGAAGAAATTGCATCCGCGCACTACCTTGGTTCATTTAGTCCAAATGAGCTAAAAAGATTCTATTCTGACTGGATAAACCATCGCTTCGATCAATATGTTAAATGGGATTCACACCCCGGAATGTCAATACATGTACATCCCATAGAAAAGCTTGTTGCACAAAAACCGCTGCAAACATTTAGCCGAAATGAGATTAAGGTGGGGAATGATCTACCTCGCTCTATTTTTGATAGGATTAATATGGGGATGAAGGAATACGACCTTGTGCAATTAACAGGGAACCCAGGATGGGTTGAAGAAATCTCATTCTCAGGTCCTCAGATGGGTGCTAATAAGATTATCGATGAAAGCTATCAAATGTCACTATGGTATTTTGGCAAAAGTATGATTTACCTTGTAAATGGGGAAGTAACAGGGAAAAGTTTGCTTAGCATGCCCGCTGTTCATCTAAAAGTTCAATGACTTGAGCTAACAACTGATCACGAGAAGAGTTGCTATTCAATACATGGTCTACTTTTACCTCATTTAAAATAGGATAAGTTTTTTCTTGAAAACTTTCCATTCGCTTTTTAGCAAGACTTAAGTCATCTTCTGACCTTCTCACAAGCAAGTTATCACACCTATCGCAAATATTTTGCTTATGAGGAGGGTTTGATTTTAGGTTATAAATTCCCTCACAGACCGGACAAATCCTCCTTAAGGCGATTCTTTCAATGGCTAGATCGGATCGACACTCTAGATAAAGAACCTTCAAATGATATTTTTTGAAAGCGGGAATAAAAAGTTGATATTGGATTATAGTAGAGGGGAATCCTTCGATAACAAATGGTTTTTCAGTTGCAACAACCCTTTTTATCTCATCTTCCATAAGCTCACAAGCAATTATGTCGGGAATGAGAATACTTTGGTGAACATTTTGTTCAATTTTTTTTCCAAGTGGTGTTGAATCTCTAACGTGTTTACGGAGCAAAGTTCCCATAGAAAGAACTGTATGGCCACGCCTTGCCATTTCTTCGCACACTGTCCCTTTTCCAGAACCAGGTGATCCAAATATCAAAAAATTGATCATACAACAACTTTAAATCTAAAAGATGATATTTGCCAACATTTATCAATACTCTTAAAAATAGGGTCAGGTCTGACAGTTGTTTCATAATTTGAGAATCGTATGCAATATTTTTGATACGATCCCTATTTTTAGGCTTGCCCAAAGAAAGTCTTAACTTTTTCATGTAATTGCGTGTCAATATCTCTGGGAAGATACCCATCATGAGGGATCTTAGGCGATAGCAAAAAGGTTCTTGTTTGAGCCGGCTCTAGTTTGGGCGCTAATGAGACACAATCTGGAATCACTCCATCAGTTCCTCGATGCTGTTTGCTGCTATGTTGAATGATAATATGCTCTATCTTCAACTGTTTCAATTTTTCCGCACCAGCGACGCTATCTAATTGTACACCGCTCAGGTAAAAAATGGGAGTAACAATGCATCCTACTAGTGCAGCAGCAACATCTGATAGGCGGCTGAATGTACGATCTGAGATTCCTAAGTATTTTACCTTGCTGAGATCAAACTTGTGGGTAAGCACTGCTTCCGACATCATCCCGCCTCCTAAAGATAATCCTTTGAATGCGATGTGAGTGGCTTTGACTTCTTTTTCCAAAAACTGGAGTCCAGCTTCAAATCCAGCGCTCTTTTGATAACGTGTGGGAAATCCTTTACTACGTCCAACGGAGGAGCCATTGACCAACAAGGTATTAGCTCCGTTACGTAGGTTTTCACCAGGGATCTTATCCATAACCTGTTCCATGGCCATACCATTACCAAAGGCATGAATAACCCATTTACCATTAGCAATGGTGTCCTTATGCCCGATAATGGTAGCGTCGTAGGCAACTCCTGATTTATATAGGGTAATTTTCTGAGTAATGAATCCTTGATGGTTCAATTGTTGGGTTGCATGTTCTTCTTGTCTGGCGAGCTGGTCTTTGGAAAACATTAAAGTTGCAGGATAAACGGCATACCCGATTATTGTGGAAACAATTTTTCTGACAGTCAAAGCTAGGACAATATAACTTGCGTAGGACAACGCAGGTGGAGCCTGACGAATTGCTCGACTACCGATGGCATAAAGACTAAGCCCCGCAGCTACAAAGAGCAGGTCATTAACTACGCGCCAAACCTTCTCGGATAAGATCGTCGATGCTGTGAAACTTGTCAAAGATTGCCACGGCAAAGACGCAGTTGTGTTGGTTGTTTCAACTTTTGTTGACATAGATAATTTCTCCTTGATTTTGGTAGATCATATCTTGTCTATGCTGCAAACTCAAGTAAAGAAATTCTTTTTAACTTTCCCTCTAGGAATTAGCTCTCTGAAATATTTAGTTAATCAATATTTAAGATATGGAATCCTGACATGATGACCAGTTTTGCCAGGAGGCCGAAGAAGATCTCAGCGATAAACTTTGAAATAGAATGAGTCAAAAAAATGAGGCAACCTGGACTTTGAACCAGGGACCGACGGGTTATGAGGAAGGGAGATTTCCATCCAACTTCAGCACGATCCAACCGTTATGAGCATAAGTATAAATGAGTTGTTGAATGGTTGCAATCGGATTTTGCTAGATCAAACTCAAAAAAGTCGTCTGTGCACCAGAAGAAGTCGAAGAGCGGCATCTCATTCAGACCATGCCAGCACTATGATTGGAGATTCCCTCTAATGCTAGAATCGCAGCGTTAGGTAAATAAGCCTACTAACTAGGGTGCAAAAAATTGATACCATGATCTTGCCTCCATTTTTTAGACAGCAAGAACACGCATATTTTGCTGATTCATCCATTTTGTTTCAAATTCTTGAGAAGACACATACCCTAAAGTAAAATGTGACCTCTTTTTATGGTAAAATACCTCTATATATGCAAATAAGCTATCCATAGCTTCTTCTTTTGTTTTGAACTTACAAAAGTTAGTGTGCTCTGTTTTTAAACTGTGAAAAAAGCTTTCTACAACAGCATTATCGTAACAGTTTCCTTTGCCACTCATACTTAAAATCATTTCCTGTTGATCGGTTTTTCTCTT
>PSRO01000077.1 GCA_003176115.1 Chlamydiota bacterium
AGAAGCGGATATTTTAGCTAAAAGCGCAGAAGTCAATTGTTCCACCCCTTCACGAAAAGAAAACATAGCCGATAAAGGTACATCTGGAAGATAAGGAGATCTTTTAGGCTCTTTTCTTTTTTGCAACCAATTTTTTAAAAACCCTTTGGTTATGCTCCCATATTTTTCTTCCCATTCTTTTAGTATAGGGAAAAGAGCTCGAATAGAAATGAGACGAGGATCTCCTCCAAAAATTCCTACAACCATCGGATCGAATAACCTGTGAGCTACATCGTAATTAAAACGGCGTATCACAAATTCCCAAACGGTTTCATCTCCTTTTTTAGAGGGACATTTCCATTCTGTAATTAATGCCTTAATAAATCCCTTTGTTAGTGGAGACCATAAAAAGGAAATAACATTAGTAGGAAATTTATGTAATTTCTCATTCCACCATAAATATCGATTACGAGGTAGATTTCCTGACCAAATGACTTCTCTTAAAAGACCCAATTCTTCTGCCAACTGTAAAGTTGCAGGATATCGATTGATTTTAAATGTACGTGGTCCTTTCTCAAAATGAAACCCTGTTGTATGATCTGTATGAAATAAGCCCCCTATCCGATTGGATTTTTCTAGAATTAAGATATCTAGTGATGAGGAAATTTGGCTTAAATACCAAGCAGCAGATAAACCGGAAATACCCGCTCCTAAAATAATGACTTTCTTTTTCTCCATAATAAACCTTAAAATTTAAAGCTATGAAAACAAAAAGCATAAGGGATTGTCCAGATAAAACAAAAGGTGAGATCATCTATTATCTAAAAATACTACAAAAAAGGTTTATTCACGCTTTTGAGATATTTGAATCTCAAGCCACTTTTGTTAAAACCCCTTGGAATTATGCAAAAGGTAGCGGAGGAGGAGAAATAAACTTATTGCGCGGCGAAGTATTTGAAAAGGCTGCAGTAAATTGGTCTGAGATACAAGGAGATCATTTTCCCATGGCCGATGGAGCCTTTTTTGCAACTGGTATTAGCCTAATTACACATATGCTAAATCCGCATGTTCCAACAGCACATTTCAATATTCGTTTTATTCAAACACAAGAAAATTTTTGGTTTGGAGGAGGATATGATCTAACTCCCATGGGTTTTATCTACCCAGAGGATACTCTCCATTTTCATACTACCACTCAAGAAGCATTAGATTCTATAGACAAAGAGCTTTACCCTCTTTTTTCTAAGCAGGCAAAAGAGTACTTTTTCATCCCCCACCGAAATAAAGAAAGAGGTGAAGGAGGTATTTTCTTCGATTATTATCGCAGCGAAGAGCTAGAAAAAGATATACATCTATTGAAAACAGTGGGGGATACTTTCCTACAGGCTATTTTGCCCATCTATGAAAAACGTATACAGATGGGTTATCAGCCTCAAGATAAACAAAAACAATTAGAAATGCGCGCTCATTATGTCGAATTTAACTTGCTTTACGATAGAGGCACAAAATTCGGATTTCTTTCAGGAGGCAATCCAGATGCCATTTTATGTTCCATGCCACCACTTGTTAAGTGGTAGCAGATTTTACCATATCGACAAGCAACTTGACATTTTCAAAAGGAATATCGGGAAGCACTCCATGTCCTAAGTTGGCAATAAAGCCCCTGCTTCCTTTCATAGAGTTTAGAAAAGAGTTCACCTCTTTTTTTATTTCACTAGAAGATTTTTTTAAGAGCTCTGGCCTTAAATTCCCTTGCAGGGCAATAGAAGCTGGAATTTTTTCTCTCAAAACTTTCATAGACAGATGCCAGTCTAAGCTAATAGCTGTCGGCGCAAGACCCGCTAGCTGCTCATAACGTATACTCGAATCACGACAAAAGAGAATAATAGGAACTACTGATTGCAACTCTTTTATCATTTGTTGCAAGAAGGGCAGACAAAATTGCCCAAATTCCTCTTCAGAAAGAATATTCGCCCACGAATCAAAAATTTGCACTACTTCAGCACCAGCTTGCACTTGAGCTTTCAGATAGATAATAGAGGCTTTGGTTAAAATAGCAAGAAGTTCAACAAAGCCTTGTGGATCTTTTTTCATCCATTGTTTCGTATAAAAAAACTGTTCTTTACTAGTAGAATCGATCAAGTAAGTAGCAACGGTAAAAGGACCTCCACAGAAACCGATTAAAGGCACTTGAATCTGTTTTTTTATCAGCCGCAATGTCTCAAATACAAAGACCAGTTTTTCTTCAACTGCCCGAACAGATAATTGTTCTACTTGCTGTTTACAGCGAATGGGCGGATAGATGCGAGGTCCGCCTTTATTTGGGAATTCCAATGTAAATCCAAGTCCTTCTGCAAGAACCAAAATATCTGAAAAAACAATCGCTGCATCTACATCTAAAAGATCAATAGGTAAATAGCTAATCTCTGCTGCTAGCTCAGGAATATGAAAGAGCTGCCAAAGAGAGTGCTTTGTACGTAAACGTTGATATTGGGGCATATAACGCCCCGCTTGTCGCATCAACCAAATAGGGGCTCTTTCGACTTTTTCACAACGCAGTGCTCTAAGGAGCAAATCATTCATGATAACAATCGATTTAAAATAGCATCAACGGTAAACCCAAATTCAGCAGCTAGATCCCCTATAGGCGCAGATTCTCCAAAGGATTCAATACTAATCGAGGTCCCCTCAGGTCCAATCCACTTGGACCAGCCAAAACTTACCCCTGCTTCAATACTTACTCTTACTCCCAAATCTCCACCAATGATTTTTTTCTTATACTCATCATCTTGAAGTTCAAAAATCTGCCAGCAAGGCATGGAGATCACTCTGACTTTTTTATCTACTTTTTCTAAAGCAGTTGCCACATCCAATGCTAAAGAAACCTCTGACCCTGTTGCAATTAAAGTGAAATCTGGTTTGCTCTGCTCTTTTTTAATAATATAAGCACCCTTACTCATCCCCTCTTCGTAAGATACATTGCACACATCTAATTGAGGCAATGTTTGTCTTGATAAAACAAGTATGGAAGGTCCTCGATAGCGAAGAGCTGCCATCCATGCCATTTTCACCTCCCAATTATCCGCAGGCCGGATCAAATGCACATTGGGTATGGCTCTTAGAGAAGCTAAATGTTCAACAGGCTGATGAGTCGGCCCATCTTCTCCTAAGAAGATAGAATCGTGTGTAAATATATAAATCACCTGAATTTTAGAGAGAGCTGCTAAACGAATAGCATTACGCATATAATCAGAAAAGGTAAGAAAAGTTCCTACATAAGGCACAATCATATTTGTTTCAGCAAGCCCGGTAGCAATTGTTGCCATTCCAAACTCTCTGATTCCATATTTAATATTTCTACCCGTATACTGATCTTTTTCAATAACAGGAAATCTTTTCATCATGGTCATATCAGAAGAGGAGAGATCTGCAGAACCTCCGATTAATTGAGGTACTAAATCTGCTAAAATATTCAAAACAACTTGTGAACCTACACGAGTAGCCAAAGGAGATTTCATTTCAATGGCATGCAATTTCTCTTCCAAATCAGTGGGTAATCTTTTTTCTGCCATGTGAAGAAATAATTGATAAAGATCTGGATATTCTTCCGACCATTTACGAAACATCTCTTTCCACTTTTGTTCTAAAGCCACACATTTAACAAGCTTTGTTTCAAAAAACTGATAAACGGCTTGAGGAACATAAAAATCTTTTTCAGGTAACCCAAGTGCTTTCTTTGTCTCTTCAATCTCTTCCGCTCCTAAGGGAGATCCATGTGCTTTTGCAGTGCCTGCTTTATGGGGAGATCCTTTGCCAATAATGGTTCGCATCACGACAAAACAAGGTTTTGTTTGTTGGTCGCGAATATGCATAAACACTTCTTGCATCCTATCAAAATCATAACCATCTATTTCAAATACGTCCCACCCGTAAGCGAGATAGCGCATCTTTACATCTTCTGAGAATGATTCCGCTAAAAACCCATCTAAAGTGACTTGATTAGCATCGTAGATCAATACCAGGTTATCTAAGCCTAAATGCCCTGCAAAAGAGCTTACCTCAGAAGAAACCCCTTCCATGATACAGCCATCGCCAGCTAAACAATACACTTTACTAGTAAATAATGGATAATCATCTCGGTTGAATCGCTCTGCTAATATTTTAAGCCCAAGCGCTTGACCAACAGCATTCCCTACTCCCTGGCCTAGAGGACCAGTAGTTGCTTCTACACCATCTGTAATATGATATTCTGGATGACCTGGAGTTTTAGAATGAAGTTGACGAAAATTTTTAATATCGTCTAAAGAAAGACCAAACCCCGATAAGTGCAGTAAAGAATATAACCACATAGAACCATGACCTGCAGATAAAACTATACGATCGCGATTGAGCCATTTAGGATTTTTTGGGTTATGTCGCAGAAGAGATCCATACAAAAAAGCTCCAAATTCCGCACATCCCATAGGAAGCCCAGGATGTCCAGAGTTCGCTTTTTGAACCGCTTCCATAGAAAGAGAACGCACTGCATTAGCAACTTTACTTAAAGTTTTTTTTAAATCCGCATCCATTTAGAATAACCCCTTAGAGCCTTAGTAGATGGGATAAGGTTAGCAAACAGCACAAAGAAGAGCAATAGCAAAAAAAAGAAGTTTTTAGCTTCCAAAAATCAAAAACTAATACCTTTAATTTAAAGGCATAGACCATGCTGTCATCTAAGAATAAGCAAATGCATTTTTCAGAATAAAAGAAACTTTTGTTGACTTATTCTTTTTGTTATTAAATATGTTTTTTTAAACATGAGGAGTTGATGTAAGCCATGCTTTTATTATCTAATCTAGAACCATATCCTCCAAAAATACGGTAAGACAGATTAAGTGTTTATTATTTGTAGTTCCATAAACTCCGTTTTTATTTAGAAAAAAGGAAGTAGTTGCAAATGGGGAATAAGTGAAAAAAGGAATTCCTGTTATTTATCACAGAAACTCTAAAAACTTAAACAACGCTTCTATTATGTGACTCTTTGACTAGCTATCCTTGCATCATTATCAAGGATTTTAATCACTCCTTCCGTATATGTTTTCGTTTCTTCCATTTCTTTATCTACGGTTTTCAAGGTATCGTCGTTATTCCTCTGCAAAGTAGTGGAACACACTTTATCTTTCTGTATATTAGCTTTTTTTTCACTACTTACAGCCTCTAATGCACCTTGCGTTCCGCCAAGCACCCCCTGAATGATCTGCGCAGTGCCTTGCGCTCCAGCCACAGCAGCTTCGCTTAAGAGAGAAGAAAGAGCTCCTCCTGCTGATAAAACCCCACCAAGTACCAGAAGAGGGCCTAAGAAAAGAGTAGCTATTTGTACATAACCTGCTATTTTTGTAATAAAGGCCATTTCTTCTGCTTCTGAAAGGCTATGGTTAGCCAGAATTTGTAGCGCCTCTGTCAATTGATTAACAGTACCCATTTGGGTTACTTGTATTTTGGTATTAGCCCCTTGAAGTCCCTTCAAAAGCAAACTTGTATCTAAGATAGATAATGACATAATTTACTCCTATCTAGGTTCCATGATTTTGCCTATGTCAGTAATGGCTTGTCCTGCTTGTTGACCTAACTGAGCAGATCTATCGGAAGTATTTTCTACAAACATTTTTTCCGTAGAGCCAAGTTGAGAAGAGAGTTTTTGCGTTTGCGTGTTAATATAAGCAAGCAAAGCTTGTAAGCTACTCATTTTAGATGGATCGGGACCTTCTTCTGTTACCCCTCCTATTCCTGGAGCACCAGAATTCTTGCTAGCTACACCTGCAACAATTCCGATTGATGCAGCTCCAGCAACAGCTCCAATGGCAGCTCCTGCTAGCACAAGACTAGCCCCACCTGTAAAAAATGCGAATAGTCCACCAAGAACTGCAGCAAGTACTCCAAAAAGAATTGCTTTTGTAACGCTGAAGTGACTCCCTTGAGTCGATTGACCAGCGATGTCTTTTTGTTTATCAGCTTGCAATTCTAGCTGGGTCGTTTTTACTTTGGTTTGTTGGATCCCAGCTAACATGACTTTATCGTTTTGATCCATTTGCGCTTTTGCAAAGGCCAAAAAGAGGATCAAAACATTGGCCTCTTCAGGTTCTATTTGTTTATTGTTCATGAGATCGGTTACTTTTCCTTTTAGAGCATCAAGAGTGTTGCTTAATTTCTGCTTATCATCTTTTGAGAGATTTTGTAGATCTTTAGAACTAATCATATCTATGGTATCTAAAATAAGGTCTGCTTTTCCAGGATCTATTTTTTTTTGTTTTTTTAGCTCGGTTAGAGTGGCTTGTAATGAACTTAAGTTTTTTTTCAACTGATTAACTAGATCTTCTAATTGTTTGGGTGGTAGATTGACGATTTCTTGCTTGATTTGTTGTAGATCCTTTTTGCTAAATTCCTTTAGAACCGCAGCATGCTTTTTTAGTTGTTCTGATTGATGTTGGGTCTGTTTTGGTGAATGTAAATGGGCAAGCTCCTGTTCAATCTGTTTCAAATGTTCTGTTGGGATCGGATCTGTTGAACCTGCATAAGGTAATTCTTCTTGCTGTTGCAGAAGTAGTGGTCTTGTTTTTTGCTTAATAGGTTCTGAGATAGGCTGTATGATCTTTTCAGAAGAGGCAGTTGTTGTTATGTCTGACATAAATTCCTCCTTGTTAGTTTTGACTGATTTGTTCCCTCACCATTTTTTGCAATTCTTTCTTACAAGCTTGCAAGGATGCTTTTACGGTATTAGTGTAAGAAGTGATTAGAGTCATATAGGACTTCATTTCAATGGAACTTTGCTGAGACTGTCCAATGAGCATTTGCATACTAGCATTGTCATCTGCATTCCAATCTTCTAATGGATTTTCCGCTTTTGGATCTTTGATTTCTCCTTGATTAATAAGATAAGCCTGTGTCATTGCCCAAGCAATCATGCGATTAAACTGGGTAGGATCTTTTTTTTGAGCGTTAGGTTGAAAATGTAAATCGATTCCATGAAAATGCAAATCTTGATCTTCTTTCCAATCGCAAACAGCATCTATCATGCTGCGGTTATCTATAGGATTAAATTTTTTGCTGAAGCAGTTAAAAAGATCTTGCGTAGTTGCCAGAAGAGTTTCGAGGTCAGGATATTTTTTTACACGCTTTTTAAGTTCTATAATATTTTTCTGAAGATCCAAAATTCCATTTGCAAACTCCTTGATGACATTGCCTATTTTATCTTCTTCCCAAATCTGGGCAGTAGGCTCTTTCTCCGCAGATAATTCCAACTTTTCTATCTTTTCATTAAGCATGATCAGGTTATTTTGTAAACCCCTTAATTCTTCTACTGTGCGTGTTGCTTCTTCCATTTTTTTAGCAACTCTATCAAGAGTTCCTGTTCCCTTAGGATTTGTAACCAAAACAAGAATAGCAAGTACCAATAAAAGATTTATGTCATAATCTTTTTCCTTTTCGATAAAAAAGCTATTAGGATTTGCTTCTTCTATAAATGGTATTTGTTGTATCTGTAGGGACATAAAAAAGCCTTTTTAAGATTGAACCCAGCTGGATTTCTGGGCATATTTTTTTAATGTAGCTCGCTTTTTTTTCTGAGGTATTTTTGTATCGAGAAGTTTTTCCACTTCCTTGGTATTTTTTTCAAATTCTTGTTGAAAAACCACCAGTTTATCTCGATTTGGTGAAGCTGTATTTAAAAAGTAGGACAAAATCAATTGTAATTGATCTTGCTCCAAACCTAATTTCTCCGTGGCTGATTCGAGATAATCATACAACAAGTGTCTTGCTTGTTCTAACTTCTCAGCAGCTATTTTCTGCTGTTCTTGACTTCCTTTAGAAATAGCTTCTTTTAAATCTACCATCAATTTGTTAATCAAATTTAACAGCTCTTCAAAATGGTCATCTTTATACTCCACATGCTCTCCTAAAAACGTTTTGATTTTTTCAATCTCTTTGTCTTTTTTCATAAAGCTCCTGATATTTGAAGAATTGCTCTTGCCATAGGTCCAACAGTATCTTGTGTCTGTGTCCAATGATTCCATTGTATTCTATCTTTAGTTAGCGCTTGCTTATTTTCTGATTGTAGCTTGGTAAGAAGGGCAGTTACACACGCCGTAGTTTTTTTCACATCAAAACGGAGTTGTGCATCCTCCGGAGAGCTTTTTGCTGCTTCTTCTGCATGGCAAAGCTTATCTATTGCTGGCATAAGTTTATGTAAACAATTATGTACGCTATCACTAAGCTCCTTTGTACTTATAAGATTTAGAATGCGTTTCATCTCTTGAGGATTGTTCATTCCCGATGAAACAATTTTTATAATGGATTCTATATGTTTTTCATCTTCAGGTGAAAAGCATTGTTCCTCACTCAAATTAGAGAGAGTAGCTACTATTTTTGCTGCAACTGCTAAAGAATTTTCTTCCATGATGAGATCTCTTTTTTAGTGTTTGTACTAATTTAATCGACCTTAGTTTTATTAAAACATAAAAACGAATTAATTTCATAACCTTTTTAATCCATTTTTTGATTTAAAGTTAAATTAAGTGGAATTAATAGATAATAAAAATTACTCGGAAGAAACAAGATGAGAAAAATTGCCCAAAAGAAGAATCTTCTCTTTTTTTTTGATAGTTTGTTAATCAAACTCATTAAAAAAAAATTTACTTTTATTTAATGAAAAACTTAAAATGCACTTTCTTTTCCCAGAAGAAAAATGGATGTTTTAAATAAACAGGAGGTAATTATGGCAGCAACCTTTCTTCATGGCTTAAGTGTATTAACTTATGGACATAGCATTTATCAATTTTACTCTAATAAAAACCTAACTTTAAGACAAAAAATTTGGGGTATCTTACCAAGGGCTATTGGTGTGATAGTGGAGAGCTCTATACTCGGTAAAATAGAAGGTTTGCATATTTTACAAAAAATTTCTCCTGGTATCAATGGAGTAATGATACCTCTATGTAATATAGAGGCTAAAGAGGAGTCTTATGAAGATGCGTTTTGCACAGTACTCTCTAATTTGGCTCGTTTAGGTGCGGATCGAGATAGTGCGATGTTAGTCACCTCTTTGATAGATAAAAGACAAATTTTCAAAAAGCAATATACGGAAACTGTAGAAAAAATTTATAATTATTATACATGGACGAGAATTTCTCTTTCTAACCCAGAAAGAGTTTCAGAGCGTATACAAGAAGAAAAAGCGAAATTTTTAAAATATCTCGAAACACAAGAAAATCAGCTAGGCATTGTCAAAGAAACTCTGCAAGACTATCAAAATATTATGAATAATGCTACAGCGGAATCCTTTGGGTCAATCCCTTATTGTTATAGGAATAGACCGGAGTTTACCAAAAGAAAATGCAAGATTTCTAAAGAACCTGTTCGCGAAGCTGTTGTAATAAAAGAAATAAGTCTGCCTATCTATTATGAATGCGACAATCTTTCAGGATGGTATAAGCATGAACGAAGACCTCCTCCAGCATGGCCTAAATCCATCCCTTTTAATCGCGATGTAATTGTAGTAGATAAAGCTGAAACCAATCAAATAACAGAAGATCTTCAAAAAGCCCTCGATCAGACTCAAAATAATCCTGAGGAATTAGAGGCTATTAAAATAGGTTTTCTATCTGTACAAGAAGTATTAAAAAATTTTCTACTTCATAAAACTAAGGATTAATCTATGTCATCCATTGTTACAAGCATGAATCTTACAAGCTATAACCCTTATAAAGAAGCGATAACTATGTTAATTGGAGGCACTGAACCTTATTTAATAAGCCACCTTCCTTACCTCTCAAGCCTAGAAGCGTTGTATCCAAAATTGACCGCATTAGAGAAGCTCTTTTTGAAATACGCGCGCGATTTCTTGAGCTTACAAAAAAAAACACCCTTACTAAATATACTTGGGTTCTTTTAAAGAACGTTCCTACTAGTCTGGCACTATCTAAGAAGCTTTCTTTGATTGCTTACTTTGTGATAAGGACAGCAGAGGAGATTGATAATGATAAGACTTCTATCTATATTCATTGTATAAAACACCTGGCATTTTGACTCTTTCTCGGTGTGAATACATATGATGAGCTACATCCTCGACCCCCTCCCTCTTTCAACGAATGGAAAGAAGAGCCGTCCGATCGAGTATATAGGCCTTATCGTCGGGGTTCTTATTTATTCTTCACTGGGAAATAAACAACCACCAACCACGTTCAATTACGGCAGAGGAGCATGGAAAGATTCCAGAAGAGCGTCTGAAGCTAGCTTAGGGAATAAATCACCCATAATTCCTTTAAATCCAGATATTTCTAAAGTCTCGTTCTCTCTTGATTTGGAAGAGAAAATGATTATCCGGCTTTTTGGTTTCGTATAATAGCCTCTTTTCCTTGAGAAGAAGCCTGTATACCTTGTTGTCCTATGTTATTAAAGGAGTTTAAGATCTGCATATATCCTTGTACAGCCGTAGTTTCCTGCTGTGAAGTACCGGAAGTTAGCTGCTCGCAAGCCTGTACCGACTGACCCC
The DNA here is from genome assembly GCA_003176115.1 of Chlamydiota bacterium. Classification (GTDB taxonomy): domain Bacteria; phylum Chlamydiota; class Chlamydiia; order Chlamydiales; family Rhabdochlamydiaceae; genus Rhabdochlamydia. The sequence goes on from PSRO01000077.1 coordinate 10,505, forward strand.
ATTCTCCCAAGTAATCGATATTAGCCTCACCAGAACCTGGGTGGTTTTTGTCATAGAAGTTCTTTGCTAGAGCAAAAACAGCTCCACAAAGGTTATTCGCTAAATCTTTACCATGCAGAGGGAAGTCTGTGTTTCCATCCCAGTTTTTTAATAATTGATCAAAAGGGTCTAATTTTCCTGTATCACCGGATGGAGTAGGAATGGAAGAATTAAGGTCTTTAAGCCAGTTACCTACCATATCAGCTACAGCTTTTAGTTTAGGATCAGAGCTTCCTGCTAGAGTTTTTTGGTCTTTACAAAGCTTTTCATAGGTATCCTTTAACTGTTTTAGTAAGGATTTATCAAACTTTTTCCAATCATCTGGAGAAAGATCTTTTTTAGAACCTAGTTCAGCTTCAATTTTACTAAGAATCCTCTGAAGGTTGATTAAATCGTCTTGCACATCACTAAGCTCATTGGTTTCTTCTGTGATTTTTGCGATATTTAAAGAACAAACGTCCATAGCTCCATTTCCAGAGTCATTAGTCATAATTGCTAAAACAATCAACTCAAGCGTAGCTCCGCTTGCAATCATATCTTTGATACGATCTGCCAAAGACTCTGTGGGATCGTCTTGAGACTTCTTAGGAGCAGTATTCTGCTGAAGAATACCCTGTAGTAATTCTTGATTAAGTAATATATCTGTCATGATTTCCTCTTAATTATACTTTTATAAACTATCTATCTATCCAATATCTATTTAATCATAAAAACGTTAAGTAATTATTAAAAAATTAGTAAGATTTGATTTAAATGCTGATAATAAACGAGTTAAAACACGATTTTTATTTTCTTAAAAAAGATTCTCTGAGAAAAATGGATTGAAAACACATAAGACATTAATAGAAAGACACTTGTATAAGTAGCTAGAAATCAGTTACTAACTGCGCATCCAATCGGACTTTTTGCTTTTTTTAGTAGGATCATGGGGTTTTTTCTCTCCTTGGGAAGAGGAAAGCTGTTCTAAAGCCTTGGCTAGGTCTTGGCCAGCATGGGAGATTTTTTCTCTAGACTCTTGAATAGAAGCCCATTGCTCAGGTGAAAAATTGGTAGGGTTTTCTGCAAAAGAGACCAGCTGCTCCTCTGTCATTCCTGAAGTTTCACAAATAAGCTTGGTGTCTTTGATCATATGCTGGTAAATTTCCATTAACATAGCCATTGCTTCTTGTCTTCTTTGTGGATCTTCCTCTTTTAATTCCACTTTTAATCGCTCAAAAAACTGTAAAGATTGAGCAAATACTTGCTGCAAATCTATGGATTGCCCTTCTGCAGCACGATGAAATAAATCACTAAGCTGTTTACACTCTTCTTTTAAACTCATAAAAACCCTCGTATTCAATTTAATTATACTATATTTCATTATTGATTAATTTATTTATTAATACAAATAAGACTTATCTTTCTTCCCTCTTAAAAAAAACGATTTACTTTTATCTATAGAGCGGTTTAAACGTTATATAGAGCGGAGTTTTGCATGTTAGAAGAATGTCTTACACAATTGGTTGAGAACCTTGCTTTAGAAGATGCCTTATCCAAAGAAAATAAGCTCTACATATTAAAATTACACAAAGAACTAATTATTACTTTTCGAGAATTAGATCCTGGGTGTACTTTCTTTGCTACAATCGGAGTGTGTCCTTTAAATAAACGAGAAGAGGTTTTTATATATCTCATGAAAGCGAATTTATTAGGACAAGGGACCGGGGGCTCTGTCATTGGCTTAGATCGAGATGAGAAGTTCTTGACACTGTGTCTTAGTTTACCGTATGACATGAAGTACAAAGTATTTAAGGATGCTCTAGAGGATTTCACAAATTATCTCGATTTTTGGAAAAAAGAGCTCTCTTGCTATCAATAAAAAAAAACATAAGTTTGATAAAGATAAAATAACATGGCTGGATATTTAATTGGAGAAGAGGGCCCTCTTACGGGGTTTGTCGCACGATTTGAAGAGGAAGAAGAATGGGTCTTAGGAAGAGACCCTGAAGTAGCTTCTATTGTTCTAGAGGACCCTCTCGTCTCACGTAGACATGTGATTTGTAGACATACAGAAGGGGGTTATGTATTAGAAAATGTCAGTACAACTAATCCTGCATTAGTGAATGGACAGATTTTGATAGAGCCTGTTTTATTACAGGAAGGGGATTTAGTTAAGATTGGCAGTAGTGTCTTTACATTTTCTCATTCCTATCCGAATGTAGAATCAGAAGATGTAAAAGATGATGCCGATCTAATACATGTAAGAATAGGATCTGGATCATTGGGTCGTTTTATTATTAAAGTAACAAATGGCCCCAATGCAGGTGCCGAATTCTCTATGCAGAAGGGGTCCTCTTATGTCTTAGGAAAAGATCCCAATTTATGTGATATTGCTTTTCAGGATTTAAGTGTTTCTAGACAACATGCTCGCATTAGTATTGACGATAACAATCAAGTATTTATTGAGGATTTAAGCAGTCGTAATGGTGTATTGGTTAACGGGATAGCCATTACTAGTAAACATCTTCTTTCTTCAGAGGACCTCATTTCATTGGGAACCACTTCCTTTCTGCTAATCGATCGAGAACAAATCCAAGAAACCATTTTTTCTCCTCTTCCGCTTGCAACGAGCATCAAAGCAGAAGAACTAAAACAGGAGGAGAGCCCTGCATCAGACTGGCGAGAAATGATTATCCCTAAAAAGCATTTAATCGTAGCATCTGCTTTTGGCATACTTGTTTTAGCTGGGATTACCAGCATGATCACGCTTTTTAAAACCCATAAGATTGAAGTTGTCTCTCAAAAAGAAGAGCATAAAATCCTGCAAGAAAACCTCAAGGCCTTTCCTGATGTACAATTCTCTTTTAATCCCCCTAGCGGAAAACTTTTTTTATTAGGGCATGTAATAAGTTCTGTAGAAAAGCAAGAGCTTCTATATAAGATTGAAAATCTTTCCTTTGTGCATAGTATTGAAGATAATGTGATTGTCGATGAATTAATCTGGGAAAACACAAATGCCCTCTTATTAGTCAACCCTAACTGGATTGGTGTTTCCCTCTCTTCTACTGCGCCCGGAAAATTTGTGTTACGAGGCTATGTACAGACATTAGAACAAGCCCAGACTCTATCCGACTATTTGAATCTCAATTTCCCTTATTTAGATCGTTTGGAGAATCAAGTTATTGTAGAAACCAATCTACAAATGCAAGTGGAAAGTGTTTTGATAGAAAAAGGATTTAGTTCGGTTACCTATCAGCTTAGCAATGGAGAACTTGTATTAGCAGGTAGAGTAGATCAAAAAAAAGCGCATACTTTTAATGCAATTATTGATCAATTTTATACAGTGCCGGGAATCCGTTTGATTAAAAACTTTGTGATTTACACAAAAGCCGATACTTCGAGAATTGATATATCTTCAAAATATCAAATCACTGGTTATTCTAAAAAAGATGATCAAAATATGTTTGTTGTAATTAATGGAAAAATCCTCACTATTGAAGATGTGGTAGACGGAATGAAGATTACAGAAATTTTATCTAATACAGTATTGCTTGAAAAAGATGGCGTAAAATTTAGAATTAATTACAATCTGCAATAAGACTATAAGTATTTTTCATTCGCGCATCAACGAGGAGCTAAAATTATGTTTGGTTTGGAAAAAAAAGATAAGCCGCTATTTGAGTTTGACCTTGAAAAAGAATTAAAGGGCGAACCTGGAAAAACAAAAGAGTTACTCAAAAAAACAGATGAAGCCATTCAAGAAATCAAATCAAAATTAAGACAGGGCACCGAAAGCGAAGACTTTGAAAGCTCTGGTAAACTATTGCATGGTTACGCTGCTTTGCAAAGAGTATTAACTAGAATTGCTAACAAAAAATAAAATAAAGGATTAAAAATGCCACAAGGATCGAATTGGGCAACTATTACATTTAGCACGTTAATCAAGCAATATGCTAAATTGCAAAGTACTGTAATTGATCAAGTTCGGGCTGTTGCAAGCTCTATCTCACATGCAACTCCAGGAAAGTTTCTACTTCTGCAGTTTTCCATGAGCCAAGTTACCCAGATTGGTGAATCGATTTCTAACTTGATCTCTCAGGTACAAGCAACGATTAACAATATGGTGCGTAACCAAAAAACCTCTTAACGGTGTCTATCATTTTGCAAAAAGGATTTTACAATGTCTCTTCAAAAATTTAAAGACCACTTTATCTTAATGGCAGAAGCCGGCTTTATTGCAATTAACCAAAGCGATGAAGACGCGGCTATTAAGTTATTTGCAGCAGCAGAGCTACTCGATCCTAGTAATCCCCTCCCTCGTTTAGGAATGGGATATCTCAATCTCTGTCAACTTAAACTCAAACAAGCAGCAACCATTTTTGAAGAAATCTTAGCTAAAGAACCTTCTAATGAAATGGCTAAAACCCTGCTCGGTCTGACCCTATCTCTAAATCCAACAGAGTTGGCAAAAGGAGAAAAAACCCTAGAAGAATCCATTCGAAAAAATCAAGATCCCATGGTTAAAAGCCTAGCGAAAACGGCCCTTGATTTTGTAGAAAAATTCATTAAAAAAGCCCCTTCTCCTGTCGAAACCAAATCTCCCAAAAAATAATTTTTAAGGTTGTGCTTCAAAAACTTTTAGTAATTGACACAACCTCTTTAACCATCGGTTTGTTTCAGATTCATCAAGCTTTTTTAAGATCCCTCGGGCAACAATCTGTGAGGTTACTCCACTGAAACAGGTGATTGGATAAGGAAAATCTTGTGCACGAATATAAGATACATCTTTAAAAGATTCTTTGCGCATGTCTCTTATTTTCTGCCTTTCTAATCATACCAAGCTTTTGGATTTGAAAACATTTTCTCGAATACCCTGCTCGGGAACGGTCTCGAAAGAGTTTTACACCCTTCTAGATACACCTCATCGCTGTGTTCTGTCCATGCGTTTCTAGTATCAAAGTCACAAATCAATTTCTCGTCGCCTCCTGGCTTGAGAAGACGCATTAATTGTTTTGCTATTTCCCCCAGTGACGGGATTTTATAGACTCCTCGCCAGGTCCTTTTTTATCTTCTAAAATAGGTTTTGGAGATGATGATGCAAACCACCTAGAAGTTTCTCTATCTACCACTACTTCATCAAAAAGTCTTTCTATTTTTGATAAGCGTTCTTTATGGTTGAAATTTATATGCAGATGAAAGTCCCTTCTATTCGACCCTTTTTTGGGGTAATTCTTCAGTATGCTCACGCCCTATAAATAATGCTACTTTTTTACCTGCAGCAAAACGATCTTTGATCTTTTTAATAACCGAATCCATATCATATTTTCATCTCTTTTTTAAATTTAAATATTTTTTGCAAAAAAAAATCTAATCTATTTCTTGTTTTTCTATTTAAATCAAAAAGACTAAAGTTTTTATTTTATAAATAAATATGAGTAAAAAATTTTTATAGACAGAGAATATCCTTTTGACTATGGAAGTTTCATGACGAAAAACCTCTAATTATGCTATTTGTTAAGATACGCGGTATACCTATGCCGAAGTTTGAAAAAGTTAAACAATACGGATCAGATTATGGCAGACCAAGACTTCCCTACTAAAGACTTAAGCAATGCAGAGCGTATTTCGCCAACTGTTCGAATCGGAGAGGATAATAAAGCCCTACCTACAGGACAACCCTTTTCTTCTCTTATGAAAACAGGTGAGTCTCCTCTTGCCAATACGGGAAAAACCCCGATGATTTCCCCTTTTGATTTGATGCAATCAGGGCACTCTCCTATCACACAAGCAGCTACGACAGATAATTTACTTGCCCAAGTTAAACATGCACATAGCACCTTAGGAGACATCTCCAACCAACTAAATACACCAAAACTTAAATTGCGCTCTTCCGATAAATATCTCTTAAAAAATAAACTGAATAATACAACGGCTAATTTACGCGCGGTAAATGCTAAGTTAGGGACAAATGAGGAAAAATCAGAAGAAGCTCCCTCTACTAAATTTCAAGGTCCATTAGCCAGATTTATGCATTATCTAGCCGATGGCCAACAGCAACTAGTATCTGCTCAAAGGCAACTGCAATCGCTTAAAGCAAAAGGAGATAGTCTTGCTCCTGCTGATTTTTTATTGATTCAGGTAAAACTAAATAAAGCTCAACAGGAATTAGATTTTACCTCTGTGCTGCTTTCAAATGCTGTTTCTGGGTTTAAAACGCTGATGAATGTACAGCTATAAGGACATATGAAACAAACGCCTGATTTTGATCAATTAGTCTCCCACCTTGATGAGTTGGAGCTTACAACAGTACATGGAAGAATTACCGAAGTAGTGGGAATGTTGATTAAAGCAATCGTTCCCCAGGTAAAAATGGGTGAGATCGTTTTAATCAAACGAGAAGAAGCTCCTTTAATGGCAGAGGTTGTAGGTTTCACTCGAGAAGAGGTTTACTTATCTCCTCTTGGAGAGATGCATGGAATAGGCCCTTCCTCAGAAGTAATCCCTTTGCGAATGTCTTTGCATGTTAAAGTAGGAGAAGAGCTCCTCGGTCGCGTGGTTGACGGTTTAGGCAATCCTTTAGACCTCGAACAAAAAGGCCCACTGCACTTAATAGAAAATTATTCGGTAATCAACCCCCCTCCCGATCCGCTTAAACGAAAAATTATTACAGAACCGATCTCATTGGGCATTCGTTGTATTGATGGCCTGCTTACTTGTGGTGAAGGACAAAGAATGGGAATCTTTGCTGCCGCAGGAGGAGGAAAATCCACCCTTTTAGGTATGATTGCCCGTAATGCTAGAGCTGATATCAATGTGATTTGTCTCATTGGGGAAAGGGGAAGAGAGGTACGCGAGTTTTTAGAAAATGATCTAGGCGAAGAAGGAATGAAAAGATCGGTTGTTGTGGTTTCTACCTCTAATCAAGCAGCACAATTGCGTATCAACGCAGCCTATATGGGAACAGCAATTGCAGAATATTTTCGGGATCAAGGGAAAAAAGTGATCTTGATGATGGATTCAGTAACTCGTTTTGCAAGAGCTTTAAGAGAAGTAGGCCTTGCAGCAGGAGAGCCTCCTGCAAGAGCTGGTTTTACTCCTTCTGTTTTTGCAACCCTCCCCCGCTTATTAGAACGCTCGGGCAATTCTGAAAAAGGTTCAATTACAGCTTTTTATACCATTCTAGTAGCAGGAGATGATTTAAATGAACCTGTCTCTGATGAAGTGCGCTCTATTCTCGATGGACATATTATTCTCTCTAGAGAACTTGCTCGTCAATACCACTATCCTGCCATTGATGTTCTCGACTCCGTGAGCCGAATCATCTCACATATTGTCGATAAAGAGCATTTGCAGCTCATTGGCAAAGTTCGTGAAGTGCTAGCCAATTACAAAAAAAATGAGTTGCTCATTCGCATTGGAGAATATAAACCAGGCTCTGACAAAGCAGCTGATTTTGCTATTAAATACATTGATAAGGTAAATCGTTTCTTACGCCAAGCAGTTGATGAAGCATGTAGTTTTGAAGAAACTCTGCAACAACTCAAAATGCTTTTTAAATAGATATGCCACGTTATCCTTTTAAGCAATTAGCTGAGATTAAACAAAAAAACCTCGAAACAGCAGAAATAACTCTACGAGAGAAAAAACGCATTCTTGAACAAGAACAAATAAGTTTAACCAAAAAAGAAAAAGAACGAGATCTGGTAAAAGAACATCGTATTGATAAGCTTCAGCAATTACGCGATCACATGGACGAAGGGGCAGTTCCGCATAAAGTAGAACAGATGAAGCAATATTTAAAGCTTGTTGATGAAAAGCTATCTGTTAAACAACAAGCTGTCGTAGAACAAAAAAAAAAGGTAAGACTAGCTGAAGAAGAAGTGGATAAAGCACGCAAAGAGCTTATAGAATGCCAACAAGATGTAGAAAAAATGCGCTTACATCGCAAAGAGTGGGATCGCGAAATGCATCTTATTGAAGAGCAAAAAGAAAGCGTTGAAATGGATGAAATAGGCTCTGCTGGCCATGAACGCAAAAAAATAGCTGCTTCTCGTCAAAAGCATAAGAAAAAGAAGCCTCACTAAAATGCTGGACAATCCGGATAAAAATCCAGCATGAGTTAAGGTGATAAAAGAGAGATCCCTATGAGCGAAATTGGCAAAATTCCTAATCCTCTTAACCCTGCTAATGATCCTAAAAAAGATAAACATCACCTAGGTTCTAATCAATTTAGAGAAAAATTTGATTACAGGAAAAAAGAAGAACCCTCTTCAGGAGGCAATAGACAACGCTATTCACCAGAAGAAGAAGAGCAAACCCCTAAAACAGCTAAAACACCAGCTCCTGACTCTATTTTTAAGAGTTCTAGTTCTGGGAAAAGTTCTTTCCGAATAAAAAAAAATGCAGAAGCATCCCATGAAAAAATAGTTGTTTCTTCTGAAAAAGAAACACTAAAGAAATTCATAGAGGAAACCTCTGTTAAAAAAAAGCTGGAAGAAAAGCAAATAGAAGAAAAAAGCATTAAAAAAAAAGAAATCCTAGCAAACCCTACGCCAGAAGATCCATTATCTAAGGCTACTTTTCCAAAACACACATCTCCTACTTTGAAGCCTAAAGAGAAAAAAAAAGAAGGGACTCTTGCCTCTTTTGAACCTTTAGCAAATATACAACCAAATCAACCTAGCTATCCATCTCCTGTATTGCCAACTGGATCTGCTTTTAGCTCTTACCAAATAAGCCAATTATTTGACAGAATAGCAGGTGTAATGACGGTTATGGATCTTTCTGGAATAACAACAACAGAACTAACTCTTTCAGGGGAAGAATTTGCTTCTTCTGTTTTTTATGGAGCTCGTATTACAATTACCGAGTATAGTACAGCTCCCAAAGCCTTTAACGTTCAGCTATCTGCTAATCCAGAAGCAGTAGCCTTATTTCAAGGAAATATGCCTAATTTACTCGCAAACTTTGCAAGCGGTAATTACACTTTTCGCATTCATCGATTGGAAACAAATGTAGAGGAGCGCCCTCTTTTCAAACGCAAAGAATCCTTTGGGAGTGATCAACAGCCAACGCAAGGAGATTCTTAAATGACCATATCGTCAAAATTACCATCTACTCCTTTAAAAGAGCAGAAAAGTGGCAAACCAGTGCCTAAAACGGATTCTTTTAGTAAGCTTTTAGGTGAAAAACAGAAAAAACTTTTCAAAAGTGAAGACGAGAATCCAGAAAATCCCAAAAGGCCCATTTGGGCGCCTAATCCCATTCTTCCCCTGGAAAAAAACCCTGATTTATCTACTATTCTATCGACAAAAATCTCTGAGGTTGCGTTGAGTACCAATACTCCTGTAACATTTCATTTCCCCATAGAAATAGAAGAGCTTTGGGGAAAACTTGCCTCAGCTTCCATTCTTATGAATCATTCACAAGACAAAGAAACTACTTTTATCCTAGATACAAATACTCCTCTTTTCTCTGGTATGCGCATTACGATAAAAGAATATTCAACAGCACCTAAGGTTTTTAATATTGAATTAGTGCCTACTTCTAGCACTGCCCTATCCTTAATTGCTTCTCACGTACCTCAGTTGCTTAATCGATTTCGTCAAGAGTCGTTTGGCTTTTCTGTTAATGACATTATTGCAGAACTGCAATCCTATAAGGCAACCGATCATCAAAAACAAGATGATGAGGATAGTCAATGAGCACAATGCCTATGAACTGGATCCATCAAATCCACCACACCTTGCAAGAAATGCAAGAAATCCCTTTATGGGGAAATCTACCTCCTATCCCTTGGGACCAATGCATACAAGAAGTAGCTGCTATTTTACAAACCCCCGAATTAAGTCTTGTAGTGGGGGATACTCAGCTGCTTACAGAGGAAAAAGTACTATTGGGACTCGGTAATCATCCGATCATAACAAGCATGCAATTAAGCCCGCTTGTAGAACAATGTTTTTGGGTCATGGCACAAGAGGACATGTCTTTTTTGATCTCACTTGCACTCACAGAAAATCAAAGTCAAAAAGCCATGAGCTCTATTTCTCTTCAAGAAGGGTTTTATAGATTTTTACTACTGGAAATCTTAAAAGCCTTTGATCTTTTAAACCCCTTTTCTGATCTGTCTTTGAAAATGGGTTCTTTAACTACGATTCTTCCCAAAGAAAATTGTATTTGTATGGATATCGGGATTCATCACCCTAAGAAAATACTATGGGGAAGAATCATATGTCCCATCAGTTTTCATCAGGCTTTTAAAACCCATTTTGCAAACTCAGCTTTTTCGATGGATAAGAGCAGTCTAGATATAGCTGTAGCCATATCTGCGCAAATCGGCCACACACAACTTACATTATCTCAATGGGGAAAAATTGCAGTCGGTGATTTTTTAATCTTGGATGTTTGCTCTTACTTTCCTCATACAACAAAAGGAACAGCAACTCTTTTTTTAGAACAAACCCCCCTATTTACTGTAATTTGCAAATCAACTAATTGCAAAATTATCGATTATGCCTATCAGGAGGAATCCATGGATGAAGATTTCGAAGAAGAAGATGAAAATCAAGAAGAAGAAACAACAACACAAGAACTAGAAGAGCCATTAGTCCCCATACCCGATGCTCTTTTGACTATTCATGTAGAAATAGCAAAAGTGCGGATGAACCTAAAAAAACTCACGCAGCTTAAGCCTGGCAATGTGATTGCATTAGCCGCGCGACCTGAACAAGGAGTAAAATTAATCTTAAATGGGAAAGCTGTTGCTAAAGGAGAGCTTATTCAGCTCGGCGATGTACTTGGAGTTAAAATCCTACAGATTGGAGAGTAGCATTTTCAAATATGGCAGAGCATTCTTTCTACAAACAAAATACGCTCCCTGAGCTGATAGGAAAAGAAGATATTCCTCTGCCTGAAAAAATCGGCCCTTATAAAATAGAGAGCCTTTTAAATAAAGGAGGAATGAGCCTTCTTTATTTAGGCTTGGACCCTAAGACCAAAAAACCTTTAGCTATTAAGGTCTTATCCCCTAACCATATCAATCACCCCGAAGCTGTTGAGCATTTCCTAAAAGAAGCTAAAGCAATTTCGCTTTCTAACCACCCTAATATTGTAAAACTCTATGGACAAGGAAACTGGGAAAAAGGGCTTTATATTGCTATGGAGTTAATTAATGGTGTTTCCCTTAGACAATTTATCGTACAGCATTCTTTATCTATACGCAGAGTTTTAGATATCTCTTTGCAAGTAGCCTACGCACTCCAACACTTACACTCTCTTCGAATTATTCACAGAGATGTAAAACCGGAAAACATCTTAATTACAGAAGATGGTGAAGTAAAACTTATTGATTTTGGAATCGCGCAATTACAAGACGAGCAAGAGCAATTTACTTTCCCCTCTTATTTTATCGGCACACCGAATTACATGAGCCCCGAACAAAAAGAGAACCCCTCTCATTTAAGCTTTGCTTCTGATCTATATTCTTTAGGCATCATCTTATACGAACTTATTTCTGGAAAGCTCAGTTACGGCGCTATTAACCTCACCTCTATCCCCAAAGGATTAAGACACATTCTTGTAAAAGCCCTAGCTATTTCCGTTAGTGAACGCTACCAAACAACCGAAGAGTTTATTCACGACGTCTCCTTCTATTTACAATCTAAAGAATTAGAAAAAGAGTATGCAGGCCCAGATCAAATCAAGCAAGTCTATGAAGCCCTATATGCAGCATTTCAACTAACATTACCCAAAACTCCTCCTTCCTGGTCTCATGCAGAGATTGGTTTAGCCAAATGGCATGGAGTCCAATTTGGCCTTTATTACGATTTTATTCGTCTTCCTAATAATTGTCTTTGCATATTACTCGCCTCTTCCACTACAACAACAATAGAAGCAACTATTTGCATGAGTAGTTTACAGGGGATGATTCATATGTATACACACCAATCAACTTTAAGCAAAATTGATGAACTAACCTCTAACTTAAACCAACTGCTTTGCAAACAAGCCTGTCCGATTACTTTTAGCGCGCTTCTTCTCGATCCTCTACAAGATAAGATAAGTTGCATTTCTTGTGGATATGACAGTCTGATCCATGTCTCTCAAGAGAGTTTTCACCCACGAACTATTGTAGCTAAAAATCCTGCATTAGGAACAAATCCCCAATTAGAATTCTCTGAAACCATCGATAATTGGGATATTGGCGATACCCTTATTTTACACACCTTTGATGTCTCTGATAAAAACACAGAATTAGCTAATTTTGAGAAAATGTTTTTTGCAGAGATTAAAGAGCACGTACTTTTTTCTGCACAAAGACAAGCAGAAACCGTTCTTCGATCGGTTTTGCATTATCCCACGGCAGCCAATGCAGCCTCTAAAGCATTAATTTGCATACAAAGAATTTCTTAAAAATATTTAAAAAAAAGGAAGATCTATGAGTGTATTCATTTCATCTATTGCAGAGTTGTCTCAAAATTTTTTTAACTCAGACCCTTTAAAATTCAATGATTATTTTGCGATTACTCCCGGTTATCAAAAATACTGCTTAGGTGCTAACTTACCTACTCGCTTTACCCTAACTCTAGCTAAAGAAGCCATGCTTATTCATGACATAGCTATTCATCTACTTGCAGGAGGATGCAAACTCACAATGGGAGGAGTAAAAGGCATATGTGCAATTGCCTCTGGAATTTTCGGCTTAGAAACAGATCATCAAACCCCTAGCAAACAAGCAGTTGTTCACTTCGGATTTGCATGTTTTTATTTCATGGACTTTTTTATATCTATTACTAGTATCAGTAATAGATATCCTCAACATGTAGTTGATAAAATAAAAAGCCTCTTCACAAAGTTTTTAGAAGTTCCGAATAAAGGAGCTATTATTAAGTATATTATCGATCCAGAAACAGAAGAAGCTCTTAATAGAAAACAACTAGAGCTAGAAGAAAAAGACCTAGCCCTTCAAGAAGAACGAAGAAAAGCAGAAGAACTCAGTAAAAGAGACTCTATTTTGGAAGCTGAGCTTGAGGCAGAGATGGAAAAAATATCTAAGGAAGCACGGCAAATTACAAAAGTTACAAGCCGTGAAAAAAATTCAACAGAAGTAAAACCAATAACTGTGTCTTCTATTATTAATACATTACCTAAACCCTTTCAATATATGCCGATAACATATATTAAAGATGATGATAACAGCGGGAGCGATAGTGCTTCTATAGATCCCTTAACCAATGAAGAAGACCCTTGGATGGATGATAAGCTTGACGAAAATGAAATTTTTACAGAAGAAAAAGCAGAGCATCTCCTTAAAAAGGAATCAGTAATTCCCATAGAAAGCATTCCAATTAACAAAAACTCAAACAAAAAACCTCCTAATAGAAAAAAAACCCATCAAATAACAGTTGCTCCTGGTGATTTTCGCACTCGTGTTTCGCAATATTCTTTAGAAGTAAGAAAACGCAACCAAGGCTTATCAACTAACCCCCAGAATAAGCGACCTATTAAGGAATGAAACTTTTATACATATAATTCAATCAATGACATCTTTTTCTGGCTTCAAATCCCATCGGTTTTACGTAAAGCCTTGAGAATAGATGTCTGATAAATTTGGATAATTCCAACACATTAGATGTTATATTTAATAAAAACATACATTATTGTTTTACAACAAAACATAATTTAGTAATAATATAATTATTATAAAGTATATTTATTATATATATAAATCAGCAAAATGCTAATTAAAAAAAGCACCTTAATACTAAATGTATTTTTTTACCTGTCACGGCTAAATTCTTATTAATAACTTGAAACACTAAGCTCTGGTATTGAATCTTACATCTTATATGAAAAAGACTACTTAAACAGATGGAAGTTTTATGAGTATATCTAATCTTATTGACTTTGATCAAAACCTTGGAAGACACTCTCAAAACTTTTGCTCGAAGAACTGTTCTCCTAATATACTATCTCGCCTTGTTGTGGGTGTTGTTATAAAAGATGTTGCTCGTATTTATGATATTGCTATCCATATAATCATAGGTTTAGGCAAATTAGCCATCTGTACCATAAAGACCCCTTATTCTATTCCAGTAAGGCTATGTGGATCTACTTCATATGACATAGGCAGAGAAGGCCTTGCTCATTTAGGTCTTTCCGGATGCTACTTTGTAGATATGTTCATTTCGCTTACAAACATCATCAATAGATACCCTAAAGAGAACATGGAAAAGGCAGAAAACTTTTTCTCTAAGTTTTTAACCAACATAAAGAAAAACGTTACTATCCAAGAAGAAAACCCTAGCCTACAGATAGAAAAAAAGTTGCTTGATGAAAGTCTTTTTGCTCAAGAATATGCAAAATACTCTGTTAAACATTCTCCAAAAGTTGCTAAAAAATGGGCAGAAATCTCTACTGAAAACCAGCCTAGACTATTCAATATGTTACATGCAGAATATGTAGAACATAATAAAATCTCTAAGAAAAATATACAGAGAAAGGCAACGGTATATGCCAGAAACTGTATTAGAATATATGCTCCCATGTATGCAAAATTTTTAAAAGAATGCTCAGAAGAACAAGCCGAAGAACAAGCTCTGCTTTATGCCAAAACCTACGTTAATGCCTACTCCAAAGAATTAAACAAAAAGGTTGAAGAACAACTTCTGCCTGGTGTTAATGTCGCCTCCAAAGAAGTCAAAACACAATTAAATAAAAAATTTGAAAAAAAAGCAGATGCATATGCTAACTATTTTACTAAGCTTTTTTTCTCAGAACATCAACGCTGCTTAGAAAGCACACCTGAGACTGCTGAAAAACAAGCAATGAACTTTGCGGAAAAATACATGGAAATATTTTATAAAGCTTGTATCTTCCCAGACGAAACCTCAGAAGAAAAAGCGCACAAAATACAAGATTCTCTTTTTAAAGATCTCCTCTCTGAGATTCCTAAAATGATGAAAAAAGAAAGAGATCTAGAGCATTATTTTAACCTATATATTCAGAAATATATAGAGTGTTGCTTAAAAGAGGATCTAATAAAAAACACTAAAGCAATAGCAGCTGCTCACGCAAAGCGATTTTCTCAACCATTAACACCTGAAATGATAGAACAATTCAATAAAGCTAGAATGAAATCCATCTTGCATAAGAAAAAGACAAGCGCAACTTAAAAACAATCTTTATCTAAAACAAAGATGAAAGATTCGAGAAAAACATCAATACGCCCCAAGAAAATAATCATATTTTTCATTAATAAGATACTACGAGGTCAGTAATGACATTTATAGGTAACTGCAATCCCTTGTCTTGTGATAATTATCTTAATGCTGGAAACTATTTCCAAAAACAGCTCTCAAATCATTCAAACCTGGTTATACGCACAGCTCTTGTATTTGCAAAAATTGTGGGAAGAGGACAGGATGCGCTTATACACGCAGGTTTAGGATCTATTAAGTTAATAGTTAGCACAGCAATGGCTATTTATTCTATTCCGGCTTCTGCATTTGATTATATCCCAACACATCACAAAATTGCTAAACAAGCATCAAGGCATTTTGGCCTTGCCTTGTTTTTTATGGCAGATATTCCTCTTTCTTTAACCCATATTTTGCACATGTACCCTAAACCTTTTTGTAAAAAAATCCAACAAACACTTAGAGTATCTCCTAATGAACTTGCGTTTGAACCGCTTATTGATAGTTTATATACTAATATCGATTCCTGCACTGAAATACAAGGAGAACTATATAAGAAAACCTATCAAGAAAATGCAGAATTACAACAAAAGAATCAAGAATTAGAAAATGATTACAAAAAACTAACTCAGAAATATACAGCCCTTCTCAAAGACCAACTAGAATATGTAAACAATCAAATAGAGAAACAAGAAATCCAAGAGGTTTAAATCCTCTTAGCAATGACTATGACAAGAGCCTTATCCCCTTTGTAGTATTTACAGTTATCAGGCACTTTGATCGATATCTGTTTTTCTTGATAATCAAGATAGGGATTAGCAATGATTTCAGAAAAGCGAGGGTCTATCAGTTTTGAACTAGGATCGCTTAAGAAACAGGAGAACCGCGATCCATTACGCATATGAGAGGCTAAACAGGGCTGCAGAAAAGAAAATAAACGATCAGAGGACCCTTGAAAACTAAAAGGCTGTTTTTCAGAAGGCTCAGTCAAATGTATATTGTGGTTTTTTATGAGTCTCTCAAACTGCTGCTTAGTGATTTGTTTATTGTTATAGAGTTGTTGTAGAAAAGTAACCAGTTGTTCTTCTGGCTCTGATGCAACTGTTTTTACAAAATCATCCAGATCTTGGTCGGAGTACTTTTGCGTAGAGAGGTCGGGAAATTGCTGGTTAATCTCTTTAATGAGCAATTCCGCTTGTTTTACAATAAGGGAGGATTCTTGGCTTTCTTTTTCTATTTTTTCTAAATGCTGCTGGCTTTCTAAAGGATAATCGTCAAAAAAAATACAATCGAATACTCCTAAACTTTTAAGAGCATTTTGCCAAGTGTCTTCAATAATTGTGACATGAGGATATTTTTTTGCGAAATCACGCGCTTTTTGCGCGATTAAAGGATGGTATTCAATGATCGTGTGCGATTTAGGTTTATAGGATTGAATGTGAGAGGCGGAGTATCCTAGTCCAAAGCCTATTTCTAAGACATCCCCGAAAGGTTGTAATTCATCAATACAGGCCTGCATGTAAGGTTTTTCCCATTCCATCATCACTTGAAATGTGTCTTCTTTTAATAAAATTTCCTTGCCGTTTTCATCGTGATCATAGCGCATTTTGCAAAAAATCATAAGTAATTCCTATTTTATTAAGGCCTATTGCATAAACAGCCGTTTACAATAAACCAAACAGTATTTTAGGATTCGTTACAAGCTATTTTATCTTTTGTATAGCTCCTTGTAAAAGGGTCATAACCGGAGTCTCCTTAAGCTATGAAAGAATTTCGATCTCACTTTTGTTACAAAATCACTTTGTGTGCACTGCCATTTTCTACTATTGCTTATACTTTAGATACTGCTAATATAGATCCTATTGCGTACAAACTAGAAAATTCTACAGCCCTTATCTATTCAGATAAGGAGATGTATACTATTAATTTCAATAACGTATCTATTATCGAATTAATTCGTTTTGCAAGCAAAATCACAAATTTAAATTTTGTTTTTGAAGAATCAGAACTGCAATTTACTGTTACTGTTGTCTCTGAAGAACCTGTATCTGCTAAAAATGTGATGTCTATTTTAATACAAGTGCTGCGCGTGCATGACTTAAATCTAGTCGAGCAGGATAAAAATATCCTGATCACTTCTAGTAAACGAGTGCATCAAATTCCACCGATCATTTCCCAAGATCATCCTTCTTCTAAAATAGAACCTGCAGCTTTAGTAACGCGTGTATTTCGAATTAAAAATGCAAATATCAATACAGTTGCAAGCATCCTTAGGCCGATGGTATCCGATGCGGCTTTAATTGAAATGTCACTAGAGACCAAGCAGTTAATCGTAACGGACATTACTGCAAATATAGAGCAAGTTAGCACACTTTTAAGCAGTTTAGATGCGCCACATAGCCCCTTAGAAATTGATTCTTACAATGCAAGAAAATTGCCTCTGGATCAGTTAATTCTTTTAACTCAGCAAATTATTGCTCCTTTTGTCGAATCAAATTCTATCATTTTCGTCCCCCAATTAGAATCGCATACGATTTATATCGTTTCAACGCCCTATTTAATTGAAAAAGCCATGGAGATTATGGAGGATTTAGATGTCACTTCTTCAGAAGCAGGATTTCCTGTAAAACCTGGTTTGAGAAAAGTGTTTCTTTATAAAGTCAAAAATCGCACGGTTAGCGAGTTAAAAAAAGAATTAGAGCAAATAAGCTCTGAGCTTAAACAAATAGGAAGCTCTCCTTCATTAGCTTCTGCTATTTTTGGTGTTCAGGTTTTGCGCGATTCCAATTCTTTCTTATTTGTAATTGATGATCAAAATCTTGCTAAACTACAGGATATTTTAGCAAAATTAGATACCCCTGTTCTTACAAAAACCGGAAATAGCTCTTTTTTCATTTATAAAATTGAGCATGCTGAAGAGCCGCAAATAGCAAATTCTCTGCACCAAATGTTAGAGCACCTTCAATCTTCTCCTCATCCTGATCCAGATCTTGTTAATGTGATTAAAAGCATGAAATGGATCAAAGAAACCAACTCTCTTGTATTCACAGGGACAAGACCTGCTTTAAGACAGATAGAAACCATTTTACCCACTTTTGATATTGCACCTCATGAGGCACATCCTAATAAGAAAACACCCCCTAAATCTAATTACTTTGTATATAAACCAGTATATCGCCATCCAGAAGATTTGGAAAAAGCTTTAAAAGATATGAGCCACGCTCTTAAAACAGGTGGTTTAGTCGATAAATCTTTCTTAGCTGCTGTAGCAACTATGCAATGGGTAGAGAGCACAAAGTCTTTAGTATTCACCGGTGATCCAGACTCACTGGAAAAAATCCAAACACTCTTAGTCTCTTTGGATAACAACGAAGGATATCCCTTAGGGGCTTCCTCTTTTTCTATTTACAAACCCAAATATGTTCCTGCAGAAGAGATTCAAGCAGCACTTGTCGATCTAGCCTTTGATCTAAAAGAATCAGGTTTAAATGACCCCAAATTATTAAAAACCTTATCCTCTGTACGTTATGTCGCAGCTACTAAATCTTTTGTATTTGCAGCAGATCAAGAGACTCTTACTAAGGTACAATCCTTGCTCGATAGCATAGATGTTGCCAATGCCTCTGGATCAATTCAACACGTGGGCAGTGTTACTTTTTTTGTCTATAACATTCAAAACACCACTGCTACGCAATTAATTGCTTCCTTAAAAAACTTTGCAGCTCAATTAGAAAAATCCACACTGCCAGATAAAAGTCTTGCGGAAACTCTAGAGAAAGTGCGCTGGATTAAAGAGACAAATTCTCTACTATTTACAGGAACAGAACAAACTCTTGAGCGTGTACAGCAATTAGCACAAAATTTTGATCTATCTAAAGGAGGCAAACCCCTAAAAATCCCTAACGAGCGTAAAGCTAGCACCTTTACCACCTATACTCCCAAATTTGTCAACGGAGATGACCTGATTGAAATCCTACAAGAATTTATGAATAATCTGATCAGCGCAGGAGTTTCAGATACCTCTTTATTTGATGCTATCAATAATTTAAAATGGATTCCTAAAACCTCTATTCTTCTTATTTCAGGAGAACCTGTAGCTATTCAAAAAATAGAGGGGTTACTGCAAAAATTTGATATTCCAACTCAGTCAACTGCCAATCCAGCGATCGAGTCGATTGAAAATACGAGCTTTTTGGTCTACAAATTACAATTTCATGGTGGAGATGATATTCAAATTGCCTTAAAGCAAGTAGTGGCTAGTTTAGCTAAATCTTCTGGAGAATCTTCCGCATTAGCTGATGCTGTAAGCTCTCTACAATGGATTAAAGTGACCAATTCCCTCCTTAGTACAGGACAAGAAGGTATCTTAATTAAACTCAAAGAACTCATCCAAAATTTAGATACCCCTCTTAAGCAAGTTTTTATCGAAGTACTTGTCATTGAAACGCGTTTAAGTAACGCTCAAAACTTTGGTTTGCAATGGGGCAGTCAAATGCAATACTTAAATAAAGCAACAGTTGGTTTTGGTAACTTCCCAGGAGGAACTCCTTTAATACCCAGCCAAACACCGCAAACTTTTTCTCCAACTCTTGCAGGAGTCAATGCGACTAATACCCCAAAAGGTGGAATGGTTCCTTTTACTAATGGATTTGATTTAGGAGTCATTGGCGATATTATTATGCACAAAGGTAAGTCTTTTATTTCTTTAGGCAGTTTGGTCAATGCACTACAAACAGATGTTGATACGACAATTGTGATGAACCCTAAGATCATCACACAAGATAATCGCCAATCCAATATTTTTGTCGGACAAAATATCCCTTTTACCGGGGCAATTGTAACTAATAGCTCCAATAGTACAGTCACTACCTCAAATGTGGAATATCGAGATATAGGAGTTAATCTAACGATTACCCCTATTCTAGGCGATAATGATGTTGTTACCTTAGATATCGTACATGACATCACAGAAGTCGTAGGCCCTGTCGGTAGTGTAAGCACTACGCAATTAACAGGCATTCAAACCTCACATACACATATGGATACTAGGGTACATGTTCCCAATAACTACTTTGTCGTTTTAAGCGGAATGATTCAAAACGCCAAAGCTCGTCTTAAAACAGGTCTTCCTTGTTTAGGAGGATTACCTGTTATTGGTGTTTTATTTAGCGAAAATGATCGTAATCTGGCAAAATCCAATGTAATCATTTTTGTTAGACCACAAATTATTAATTCCTATGATGAATATAAAAAAGTTACCGAGCATCAAGAATGGCTTTACAAAGACAGCGCTTCTTTACCTATCCTCAAAGAGGAATTTGATGAAGGGCTTGATTTGGTCAAACTTCCTGAGAATGAATAAGCTTTGTTTACACATTCTCTTCTTATCTAGCTTATGCAGCTGCTATAAAAGGGTCTCTGATGAGATAGAACCTGTATTGCAGTGTTCTGTGCACGATCGCTATATAAAAGCGCTCCCTTCTGCATTTGAAGCTCTATCTCACGAAGAGAGCAGCACGGACTGGGGCAAAGAAATGCGGATTGCATTAGGCTTTGCCAAGGAATGCGATCTCTACCAAGCCATTACAGCCTTTAAAAGAGCAGAAATCTTACTCTCTTCCTCTGATAGTCCTCGTCTTTTGCAAATACAATACGGGATCCTTATCTGCTACTACATGGGTCAGAAATACGATCAAGCCATTGCTATTTTCCAAAACAGTGGTCTTACACGTGTCTCTACAGAATTTGCACCATTACACGACCTCCTAGTTGTTCTCTATGATTGCTATATTCAAACCAATCAATGCACTCAAGCTGATCATATTCTGCAGTTATTTAATCAGTATTTTCCTGATCAATCGATGGATCTATATTTATCTAAGTCTTTTATGACAGCTGACTTTTCTGTTTTAAGTCTTATTGAAGAGAGTCCCCCTCCAAGGTCTTATTTAAGCAATTTCTTGCAAGAGTACCAAATACATAAAAAGTCTGTTAGCAAAGCACAACTGCTAAATGCTCTACTGCCAGGCTCTGGTTATTTGTATTTAGGGCAAAAACAATCCGCTTTAACCGCTTTTTTACTCAATGGATTATTTATTGCTGCATCTATCTATTGTTTTGATCATGGTAACATCGCAGCTGGAGTGATCTTTACAAGTTTTGAAGCAGGATGGTATTTTGGAGGAGTATATGGCGTAGGCTTAGAGGCTAAATGTTATAATGAAAGGCTCTATGAAACCTTAGGTTGCCATTTGATGAGAGAACAACGTTTATTTCCTATGTTGATGCTTAAATATGCTTTTTAGATTACTGCTTCTTTTATTTCCTTTTTGTGTGTATGCACTGCCAGGCTACTTCGAGCCATGGGGTAAAGATGCAGATCTCGTTTTTCCTCAGACAAAAAAAGCAGAAACCTCTACTTCTCTACCTGTATATGTAGCGGAAAAAGTGATTTGGTTCCATCAGCACATTCTATCGCCAGTAGATGGACCAAGAAGCCACTTTTATCCTTCTTCTTCTAGCTATATGAAACAGGCCATGCAAAAACATGGCTTTATACTCGGCTTTTTTTTAGGCTGTGATCGTCTGCAAAGGGAAAACAGCGATCCTTGGGTATATCGCTGTATTGAAATGGATCGAAAACTTATCAAATACAACCCTGTGCCTCATTCAAAATAAGAAGAATCTATTTCTTCTAAATCCAGCTCTTCTTCTGCTAAATCAATACTTTGTTTTTCTAATTGAGGATTTGCTGGAGCTAATTTTTTTTCTTTACGCCCTCTTAGAATAAATTCAATCGGAGAGCCTAAAAACCCATATTGCAGACGAAACTGATTGATTAAATATTTTTTATAGGAATCAAGCATCAATTCAGGTTTGTTGACAAATAGAACAAAACGAGGGGGCTGCACGCCAATTTGCGCCATATAATAAATGCGTAATCGCTTTCCATCGATCATAGGAGGATGATATTTTTGTACAACTTGTTCGACGAATTTATTTAGCTGCCCTGTTGTTACACGACGCAATTGTTGCTCGTGCACTTTAGCAACTGCATGAAAAATCTTCTCGATGTTTCTTCCTGTTTCTGCAGAAGTAAATAATAAGGGGCAGTGAGTTAGAAAAGGCACATCAATTGCAAAACTCTTCTGGCAATGTTCCATCCGGAATCCTTTTACAAGGTCCCATTTATTAAACACTAAAACACAACCTTTACCTAAAGCAGCGATCTCATTAGCAATGCGTTTTTCTTGCGTACTCATTCCCTTTTCTGCATCGACCACAAGTACGCATACATCTGCTCGATCCATTGCTCTTTCTGTACGCAAAGCTGCAAATTTATCTACTACTTCTTTTTCTGATTTTTTTTTGCGAATACCTGCTGTATCGATTAAGGTAAATAGCTGGTCTTCTAATTGAATCTCTACATCGATAGAATCGCGCGTAGTACCTGCAATGGGGCTGACCACACATCTCGCTTCTTTAGTTAAGTAGTTTACAATGGTAGATTTACCAACATTAGGACGACCAATAATTGCAGTACCGATTCCCTTTGTCTCTTTAACCACCTGATTAGGGAAGCTCACCCCAAGAAATGCTACTTCTAATAATTCTGCAATCTGAAACTTTTGTGTAGCAGAAACTGCAACAATGTCTTTAATCCCTAAGGAATGAAATTCATAGATTTCTTGGGCTTTAGAAAAATCATCTACTTTATTAACAGCCAAAACAACCTTTTTTTTAGTACGCAATAAAAGCTTTGCCACATATTCATCTAAAAGCGTAACTCCCACGGTGAAATCTACCACCATGATCAATACATCAGCCTCTTCAATAGCAGTCTCTGCTTGACGACGGATCTCTTCCTGGAAGGCAATCTTCTGATCAGAATGAATTCCACCCGTATCGATCACCTCAAAAAGCTGGCCAAAAAAATCAGTTTCAGCATATAGACGATCACGCGTTACCCCTTCTGCTTCATCTACGATGGCAATTCTTTTTTTGCAAATTGCATTAAATAAGGCAGATTTTCCGACATTTGGACGCCCCACTAGAGCTAGTTGTATTGGTTTCATAAGCCTCTTTAAGATTTTAAGATAATCATAATAAAAAAAAGCCCATTAAAAAACCATAGATTGTGAAAGAGCTAAAAAACACTTTAGTTAAACTCCATTAAATGTTAACGTGCATTCGCAAAAAATATAAAAATATTTAGTTAAATAATAGAACTATTTCAGATGATAAATAATTATTTTTATCAAAAAACTATTGAGACTGCTTTTGTCCTTATTGGATCTTCTGGTTTCACTCCTTGTCCTCTGCACCAGGCCATCACTTGCCATCTATTACAGTATTTAATTGATAAAGTGCAAAAAAGAGCTTTTATCTATTTGTTTCCTACACATTACAACGAATCTCTTTATCAGCGAAATCTTGTGCAATATGACGCCATTATTGCAGATCGGGGAAGAGATGAACATAGAAATAAATATTTTGCTCGATGTAAATTTTTAAATAAAGCCATTGCTTCTGCTATTACTCTCTTACTATTAACACCATGCAAATGGAATGCTCTTTATAAACTAATAATCATTCATTACCTATTCACTGTTAGGCTTTTTGCTATGCAAACAGCCCTTAAGATCCTTATTTTCATGCTTCAGAAGATCCATCAATCGGTCAAGCATCTCCAACAAATCATTCCTGCTTTTTTTATATCCAATCTTATACCACAGCGTAACGACCTAGTACAAAAAAATGGTGAAACAATTCAAGGACTCCTTGCAGAACTTAGAGAAAAATTCCCTAATGTGCTTGAAGATCTAGAGCAATCAACAGATTTACTCGATTGGGTTACATGTGAAATCCCTATATATCCTGTAAAAGAAAAAGGAACTCCTCAGCATTTTTGGGATGTTGAAACAATAAAGATTTTTTTTACAAACTCTTCAACTCCTGATTGCCCTAATGGCTGTCGTATAAAACTAGAGCTTGAAGACGCAGTAGATACAAATTTACAAATTAACATTATAGAATTGTTAGAAAAGGCATATAATGCTGCTAACAACGGCTAATAGCAAGTTGTTTTTTTGAGTAAATGAGTCTTAACTAGAGCAAGACCCTTATCTTTCCAAGATTCTACCCAGTTTATGTTCTTGTTTTCCTCCGCTTAACTAGATCAGTATTTAAGCGCAGCCAATCATTAATCGTAGCTATAATTTGAGCAATAAGGATTGGTAGGTTTCTAGAATTTTCTGCACGCAAGTTTTTTACATATTGGTTCCAGAAATTTTGCATTTGTTTCATTTCATCCTCGGTATAAGTAATCGGTAAAATAAGAGGGGTTTCTCGATGTTCAAATACCCTACATATAATCCTTTCTAGGTTATGAAACGATGGTAACAGTGAAGAAGACACTAGGGAATACAGATCGTGAAAGTCTTTCATGCGGCTATTGAATAAACCTCGATAGATAATAGTTTCTAACTTTTCAGCAAAAATAAATTCTTTGGGATAACAAGATAACTTGACATTGCTTTCAAAAAGGATTCCTTTAGAATATGCTGTGAGCGGAATGGAATATTCAACAGCATCGACAATATCTTCAAAACCAATATCGATAGTGACTTTAAACCTTGTTTTCCCAAAATAAGCCATCATGGATACCTCAGCTCCTGGATATCCCATATGAGGCTGTCTAAGTTCTCTTATCTTAATCTCCTGAAAAATAAACCCATCTTTGAGGCCAACATTTGCAATTTCCTCAAAAATATCTTTTAATCCAGCCACTTCTTTATTCAGTCTTTGCGCAAGAAAATCTAAATCGGTTGTTTCTCTTCCAATTTCGATATATTTAGAGAGAAGAATACCGCCTTTTAAAATAAAATACTTACAGAACTTCGATTTAGCCAAACGCACTAAAAAGCGCTCAAGCGTGAGATTTTGCCAAAGATCCGCAGGGTCTCGATTTTTTTCTTTTGCGATAGCTCGTAATTTTGCTTTGAATGATTTTTCTAAATCTGCTGTCATGTTGTATAAGATAAAATGTATGGAGTTATGTTAACACGTAATGTTTTTGCATAGGCGCCTAATTTCTTAGGATCTGGCTGGTATTTAGAGTTCTGAAAGTATCTCTGAATTGCTTTTATGGCAATTTCCTTACTAAGATAGCGAAATGCATCAACAACAGAGCGTTCTCTATCAAAAATGTAAGTGTTATATTCACCAAGTGCAATTTTGATTTTTCCTAGCTGAACATTACGCATTCTAATGATTCTTGTGTTGGGTCGTCTAGGAGGATAGGATTCGTGTGATACAGCAACCCAAGCTTCTCGCATAATTTGATCCGTCAAATCGTGATAACAAAGAGCAGAAATTAAACAAATGACCCCATCAGGAATACTAACTGCGATCAATGCCAAATTTTCCCACTGGAACTCAACTTCGGGTTCATATTGAGAGAAACGATAAGCTCCTGGATAAACTCTTTCTAAGATACCTTTTTTTACTAAATAAGCCAGAGCGTGCCCAGGAACACCCTGTTTTTCTGCCTCTACTGAGGTAAAAACAGGAACATGGGCAAATCGTTCTAATTTTTGCAGGTATTTTACCTTCATTTTTTAATTCTACAAAACCTACCCAATTAAGTCAAATGGGTAGGTTTCATAGAATTCATTTTCCTAAAAATCTGAAATTTAATGGTTTATAGTAGAGATAAAATAAATTGATTTCTATTCGAAAGAAAGAAAATTCCACTCGTTTGCTTGTAACCGATATAGCACATGCCTTCTTAAGGGATGTCCCTCTGCCAATTTTGGATGATCAAAATCATCTTTTGGATTACGTGACATCCCGATTCTTTCCATAACAGCTATAGAGCGTTTATTTGTAGACGTTGTAAAGCTGACGATCTCATCAAGATGCAACGTTTCAAATCCATATTTCAAACAAGCCATGGCTCCTTCTGTTGCGTACCCTTTACCCCAATAATCAGCCATTAATCTCCAAGCTATTTCGACAGCTGGTGTAAAATGTGCTGTGAATTTCACACGGTTTAAACCGATTAAACCGATAAAATCAGCTCCTGCTATTATAGAAACCGCCCAAAGTCCAAATCCTTCTTTTTTAAAACCTTCTATAATACGATTATACTCTTCAAGGCTCTCTTTATAGCTTTTTACAGAGGGAAAATATTCCATGACTCGTGGATCTTGGTTTAAGCTCTGTAAGCAAGTAAGATCTTCTTTTTTCCAAGGTCGCAGGATTAATCTTTCTGTTTGGATTGTGTCTTTCTTCATGATAACACATTTATTTTGTATTTTTTAAAGGTATTAACATCCGATCACTGCACCAAAGCGGGATGGTAAAAGGCAGTCGTGGATTAGTGATATATATAGAGTCTTCATGATATAAAGGAATAAAGGGCATCTCGCTTAAAAAAATTTTTTCCGCTTGCTCTAAAGTTTGTAATCTCTCTTTTCCTTCTTCGTAAAAAGATCGGTCAAGTAATTGAGTGTATTCTGCATTTTCCCAACCACAGAAGTTCGTTGCATGCGTTTTGAATTTAAATTTCCCAAGAATATTCATTGGGTCATTATACATTAGACCTCTTTCGAAACTCATTAACATAGCTCCAGATTATGAATGCCGGCAATGAGATTAAACCGAAGAC
>PSRO01000017.1 GCA_003176115.1 Chlamydiota bacterium
ATTTTAAAACATAAGGTAGCTCCTGGGTGCAAAGCGTAATGTGTATCAATTGCAAAAGAGCCAATTTGAAAAGGAATTCCTTCATAAATATTTTTAAAAATCAGCTGAGCTTTAATTTCTTCTAAATTTACAGGAAATAGAGAATGGACCAACATTTCTGAAAATAAGTCGTGAATGGTTTTATCAAAACCAATGGGAGCCCAGATATGAATACGATAACTAGGGTCATATAGAGGTGCAAAGAATGGAAAACCGGAGACATGGTCCCAGTGCGTATGACTGATCAATAAATGGATGTCTCTTATAGAATCTATTTGCGCTAAATGTAGTCCCAATGGGCGAATGCCATTACCCGCATCGACAATCAGTACATCTTTGCCATGCCGTAGCTCTAAGCAACAGGTATTTCCTCCAAAGTGAACATAAGGAGAACCAGATACTCCATTAGAGCCACGAGTTCCCCAAAATTTGAGATAAGAACGATTAGAATGAGTCTTAGGTAAATAAGCATGAGATGCGCTGCTCTCTTTATTTTCAAAGGGAATAGGAAGTAGGATTCCTTCAAAAAAATGCGATAAAATAGAAAAAAAGGAGGTTAGAGAGAACGGTTTTTCTAAGAAATAATCGCAGCCATTTCTTAAAGCTGCTTGATAATTTTGCATCAGCACATGATCTGCTAAGAGAATAACACCTATTTGCTTACTAAAAGAATCCATTCGGATTCTTTTTAAGATCTCGATTCCGTGAATATGGGGTAGCATGAGCTCTACAATCACTAGATCGGGCTGAAAATGGTACATTTTTTCCAAAGCTTCTGTACCAGTTGCTGCGAATGCGAAATGATACCGCTCTATTTTTCTAGCTTGTTTAATACGTTGATGGATTTTTCGATCGGAATCAGCCAAGAGAATTTTTTTAGACTCTTTTCTGTTCATCGATGATTAAACCTGCAAGTTTTTCTTCTTTTTATAAAAGAGCCAAAAGCAAGAAGTTCCTACTACAGCAAATAATGCACTCACATAGAAAAAATTAAAAACCTCTCTGGGATCAAGCTCTAAAAGAGATTCATCTTCTATAAGAAGGCTTAAACCCGAACCTTCTTCCATTTCTTGAGGGGTTACTACGTTATCTTGTGCGAGCTCGGTATAAATAGAATCTGATTTAGGTGCAAAAATGGCTACAGATAGAGTAATACAAGCAAATCCATAGAGCATGTATCCCATGAACTTTAAACGGGGCAATAATGGAATATCGGGATGGCGGGTATTCTCATCGGGAGTGTTATTCTGTATCATTTACCTTATTTGGTTTAAGCAAGGAATCTTTAGGATCCACTAAAATCCTTCTAGGTTTTGCTCCTTCTTGCGGGCTAATCACTTTTTTGCTCTCTAGTTCATCCATTAAAGAGGCAGCTCTTGCATATCCAATTTTCAATTTGCGTTGCAGGAAAGTTGTCGATGCATTCCCTGTTTCTATAACTAAGTTAAGTGCTTGTTCATAGAGCAGATCACGCGGAGCGCTTTCTGAGCCTTCTTCAGAAGATAGATCTTCAAAACGCATTTTGTCAAAAGATTCTATCAAATAATTCGGAGGGCTTTGATTGCATATGAAAGAGACAACTCGGTTGATCTCTTCGTCACTAATGTATACTCCCTGAGAACGAATTAAGGTAGATGTGCCCGGTGGTAAAAAGAGCATATCACCATTACCTAAAAGACTTTCTGCTCCTACGTCATCTAGAATGATTTGTGAGTTAATGCGACTAGCTACTTTAAAAGCGATTCGAGTGGGAAAATTTGCTTTAATAAGACCTGTGATTACTTCTCTAGATGGTCTTTGCGTTGCTAATATAAGGTGTATACCTACTGCGCGAGCCATCTGTGCAATACGAGCAATAGGAGTTTCTAAATCAGAGCTAGAGGCCATCATAAGATCCGCAAACTCATCAATAATAGCTACAATTGCATACATTTTAGCAGGGATAGGAATATTCAAAGAGCTTTCCAATTCTTGATTGATCTGTCTATTATTGAAAGCTGTAATGTTGCGTACTCCTAATTGCTTTAAAATGTCGTAGCGGGTTTGCATCTCTTTTACAAGCCAACTCAAAGCTGCATAAGCTCCATGCGGCTCTGTGATAACAGGTGCTAGCATGTGAGGTAAATGGGTATAAGGGGTTAGCTCAACTTTTTTAGGGTCGATCATGACTAACTTAATTTCATCAGGGCGTGCATTCATGAGAATGGACATGATCAGGGTGTTTACGCAAACGGATTTTCCTGAGCCTGTTGCCCCTGCAATCAGGCAATGAGGCATTTTGCTCAAATCGCTAATCACGCTATCTCCTGAAACGGTTTTACCGAGCAAAAGAGGAACCATCATTTTACGTACATGGCTTTGATATTGGGTTAGCAACTCTTTAAAACTCACCTCTTGAGGATAAATGGAAGGGATTTCTACACCCACTGCGGCCTTACCTGGAATAGGGGCAATAATCCGAATAGACTTCGCCTGCAGGTTTAGAGCAATATCATTTTCTAGCGTTTTGATCTTTTGTACTTTTACTCCAATTGCTGGATGCACTTCAAAAGAAGTAATAGTAGGGCCGCAGTTGATTTCACCGACCTTAGCTTCGATCCCAAAACTCATTAAAGTATCTTGCAGCACCTCCGCTTGTTTTTTTAATTCTTTTTTTAGAAGAGGCTGATCTACTTTTTTAGGATGATTCAATAAAGAAGCAGGTGGGATTTGATATGTCGTATAATTTCCATTCACAACACATTGCGCATTAAGAGCTATTTGTCGTTTGCTTAGGTTAGCTTCTATGGGTTGTTTTCTTTGAGATGGTTCAACATCGGCCATCGTGCGAATTTTTATCTCCTTTTCCAGCCTTTCTTTAGGTTTTGTCTGTAAATAAGGAGGTGTTATAGAGCGTTTTGAAAGTAAATTCTCAATTTCAGAAGCACTTTTAATGGTAGGGAATGCCTTTTTTTGCGAGATCCTTTTAAGAAGTGTATTTTTTAGAAATACTGTAGAAGATTTAAGTTTTCTACCGATAGTAAGCAATTCAATTTCCATTAAGAATAAAAAAGATACACAAGCTGTTATAGAAAAAGTGAGGATGATTCCTACATCGCTTAACATATGCTGTAAATTAAACGTAGGGATGTCCTTATATAAATAGTATAAAGGAACCCCTCCCAAATTATAACGAACAGTGGAATAAGGATAGGGGAGCTCGAAAAAATACGATTCGGTATACACTCGATTTTCAAATAATTTGGCGTAAGCCCATGTATTCTCTGCTAGTAAATTCAGTAAAAAACAACAAGAAAAGCACAGAATAAGAAAGCAGAAAAGCTTAGATGGCATATGTATGGGTTTTTGATTGAGGATGAGCCTCCAGCCAAGCCAAAAGCCAAAAGCAACGATGAGGTAGCTGCTTATTCCAAAAAGATAGTTAAAACCAAATCCCAATCCCCAACCAATAAGACCTAACCAATTCTGATGTGGAGCATCGAATCGAAAACTGATTAAACTTAGTAAAACAATTACAGTAAGTGCTAATAAGATTAATCCTTTTGCTTCTGGGTGTATTACTTTAGATTTCTTTTCAAAAGATGTATTTTTATTCACTATCAACTCCTAATAGTTTAAATAAATAGCGCTGCAAAAACCAAGAATAAAACAATACCAAGCAAAGGGTTTAAAATTTCCTTTTTCTAAGATAGAAAAAGCAAAGCGAATAACAAGCAACCCAACTAAGCAGGAAGTAATAAACCCTACTATACAAGCCATCAAAGAGCAATCTTTAGGAGCGTCATATATAGCTATTTGTACAAGTTCTAAACAGTTACCACCGATAACAGTAGGAATAGAGAGTAAAAAAGAAAAGCGCACCGCATCGCTTGTTTCCCATCCTAAAACACGAGCACAACAAATGGTAGAAGCGCTACGCGATACACCAGGAATTAAAGCAATAGATTGCATAGTCCCAATGTAGAGAGCATCATGTGCGCGTTTTTTAAAAGAAGGTTCAAGAGGTATTTTTAAACGCCAAAAATGACCTATCAGTAAAACAAAGCCTGTGAACATTAAGCCAAATCCAAGAAAGTTAGGGTTAAGAACCCAATCTTTAAATGGTTTAATCAGTAAATAGCAAGGAATAAGCGGAATTATTGCTAAAAAAAGCAAAAGAGCTTTTTTACGATCTGTTCGTAAAATGGTTAGGATATCTTGTTTTAAAAAAACAATAACAGCCAAAAGAGTGCCTAAATGGCAAAAAAGACTTAAAATGACCTGGGTTTCTGTATCTTGAATACCAAGCATCAACTTAAATAATGCAAGATGTGCTGAAGAACTAACCGGAAAAAATTCAGTTAACCCTTGTATTAGACCTAACAAAAAAGCTTCTAATAAAGACATGAAAATCTCCTTAGCCTACAAATTTACCTTAACATAATTGGATAGGAGATAGCAAGAATTTGGGCGATCGACGGGGCTCGAACCCGCGACCTCAGGAACCACAATCCAGCGCTCTAACCAGCTGAGCTACGATCGCCACAATAAGCGACTCAGTTTATCTTAAAAGTTGTTTTTGCGTCAAACCTCTTTGATAAAGTAAGACAAGTAATCCTATTTAAAGAACCTAAGAATATCTATTAACAACTAAAAATAATTTTGAATTGATTTGAGATTATTTTAATTATTAATTACAATTAATTATAAGGAAGTTTGTTTTTATTTAATTAATCCGTCCAGGTAAAAATATATTATATTTTTATAAATTTACTATTAAAAGGAGTAAATAATGGCAGGTTTAGATGAAAATTGCTTGAAAGGCCTAGATAGCTCTCAAATCCTGAAGCAAGAATTTCTACGTTGTGGCAGTAAGGAAGATGTATCTGAAGAGCAAAATAGGATTCAGGGAATTTTTCTTGAGAAAGCAGCAATAAGTGCTAATGAGCCGATCTATGTTAACCAACCAATATATGAGACAATAGATGAGCTGCATGCTCAAGTATTGTATAGCAAACCGATAGATGCTATAGAATCGATATCTAGTGAGCCTATATATGAAACATTATCTTTTGAATCAGATGCGATTGAATCTCAACAAAAAACAGAATCAATTGCATCCGAAAAATCTGTGCTAACGATAGAGGGTAGTTTTAAAAAAAGAGATGCTAAAAACATTCAGAAAATTAAAGAGATGACAAAATCATTTACTAAATATAATCCGGGTGATTTTAGTTTTGATTTATATTCTAACATGATACTAAACGTTTTTAAAAGTTTAAAAGCCTCCTCGAGTAAATTAGCAGCATTCTTGTATGTTCTAGATTCTACTAAAGATAAAGAAGGTTCAAAAATCCAAATAAATCACAAAAAATTCTATAAAGAGTTACCTAGAAAATATAAAAAATTGATAAAGAAATCTAATCCAAAGTTTAGTGTAGATATGCGTTCTCCCAAATCGCTTAAGTCTATCGATTCTATTAGGGCTCACTTAAAAGAACGCTCTATCTTCATCAAAGCTGAACCACCTCCTTTAAAAGATCGGATTTGAAGCTTTTTGCAAAGAAATCTTTTCATGAAAAGCAATCGCTCCCAAAAAAAGCACCGTTAGATATAAACCGAGCATAGTGGGTGTTATCGCATCTGTACGTAAACTAAACTGTAGCTTTATGGGAGGGTAAGATGTGACATGTAAAATAGCTGTGGAAAAAAGTTCATTGATCTTGAACACAAAAGAACATGCCTTAGGGATAAAATATAAAATAAGGCTAGGAAATAATAGAAGACAAGAAAGAGCTACGCAATAGGGAAAGAAAAGATTGTAAACAATACTAAGCAAGGGGAATTGGTGAAATAGATAAAGCAATAGAGGAACCGTTGCAATGTGAACTGCGATGTTTACCGAAAAAGAACTACGCAAGAAATACAAAATATTGTAAGCGTATTTGTCTATAACAGGCATTTGTTTGCGTTCTTTTTCGGTACGTTTGGGCAAAAAATAACTCAATACATGTTCCGTTGGTTGGTACAGTAAAAGGATAGCTAAAGTACAAAGAAAGGTCAATTGAAACCCCAGCTCTAAAACGCTTAAAGGCCGTACACACAGCTCAACAATCAACCCTAAACCAATAGCATTGAGTCCAGAAGAAGGATAGCCAATTAATTCTCCCATTAAAAGGGCAGCAATTGCAATATACGCTCTTTGAATAGAAGGAGAGTCTCCTAGGAAAACATAATAGAAGCTAAGGCACAATAGAGTCATCAAGGCAGTTGTTTTAAAGGGGAATAAATAGTTAAACACACTTCTTAGTAAATAAGCCAATAGTGCAAAATGAAAACCTGAAATGACAAGTAGGTGTTGTAAGCCCAACTTACCAAACTGCATCGTTAATAATCTCTCATCGATTTGTCCAGTAACCAAAGCACTTAAAAAGACAGCTGTTGTTCGATCTGATACCTGGTTATGGATATGTCTAGAGATTAGCTCTTTAGCTGAAAAACGCCATTCAATGAGACTGAAAAAGGGAGCTGTCTTCTTCCAAATTTTTTTCTTCGTTGGTTTTAAGACAAAAAGGCGAGAAGATTTTTGCTCTAGATTGCCTTCTATTTCATAAGTCGCGTTACAAATAGGTCTTTTACCATAAATAGGCAGGTAAATAGAGCAAGGGATATTATGATAAGTTTGTTTTTTCGTGTGAAAATCGATCAAAGTTCCTTGATAGAGTAAAGAGCGATAAAAAGGGGAAGAGGCCATTTTAATCGATTGGGGTTTGAACTTGCCTACTCCTAAAAGCTTTTCAGAGGTAAGAGTTACTTCAGGATAGCGAAATAAGATCGATGCAAAGCCGATGAGAATAGCGATAGTTGACAAACAAAAGAGTTTCAGATTTTTGGTTATAGGAAGGATAAGAGCCGCTAGAACCACTAGATAATAAAGCTGAAAGCGTAAACAACATACGCTTCCTATTAAGAGAGAAATTCCTATAAGAAGCGCAGGGTATTTTTGCCAAAAAGTACAGTAAGCTTGGCATGTATTTGAAAACATACTTTTTTTCACTTCAGCGTAACATTTTTTTTCGATGAAAAAATACGCCAAGTTTGGCTGGTTAAGAACAATAGTTTTACTATTCCTGATACCAGATTGTTTGAAAAATTTCACCTATTTCATAACTATTTTTTCATACAGTACCTATGCTTTCAATAATTACGCTTTTTTACAATAGATCTCTGGCATAACCAACAGAAGATCAGTAAAATGCTTAAAATTTTAACAAAGTTTTTCTTTTATGAGATACGGTAGTTTGAAAGAGTTTAGAAGCGAAGAGTTCCGCCGATTATGATTCTAGAGTACATAAGAGAATATCGAACCTATTTTCCCGGTGCAGCTTCTTACCAAATTTCAGAAAGCGCTATCGGAATATTTGTTGTATAGAGGATGTGCTCATTAAGCATCCTGACTTTGCATTGCCAGGACGTAAAGCTCTGTTAAAAAGCGATAGGGAA
>PSRO01000051.1 GCA_003176115.1 Chlamydiota bacterium
GTAATGCACGTTTAACAAGATCCGTTTGCATCCGACTGCTCATAGAGAATCCAACAATCTTTCTGGAAAACAGAGCAGGGTTTGATCTTGCCTGATCCAGGAAAACCCTTTTCTCCTTGTTCTTGATATTCTTGTATCCACCCAGATAAAGTTCCCATAGGAACTTCAATATCACGGGATATCACCGTCATGGTTTTCCCGCTTTCTCTATAGTGCTTTACTACATTATGCTGCGAGTCGTCACGCCAACTTCTTTGTCATGAAAATTTAAAGTTAAATTGCTATATTAAAAAAACTACAAAGATTTTATTGTTTGAGGGAATGTGTTTTTCGGTAAGGATGGGTTTGTTTTGGAAAATTTAATGGAGGATATCGGGCATTAGCTCCAATTTTTATAGGCAAAATGAAAAGCTTCAAGCTGTCCTTCTAGAAGGTGCACATTGCCGAATTGATCAATGGGCTGCCATAGAGATGCCTGGTGCTCTTCTGGGTTAATCGTAATATTAGGCATGGAATCAAGCAGCCACTGGAATAGATGAAGTCGATAATCCGTCAGTGGATGCCGTACGTAAAGTGATTTTATGTGCTTAATGGACTTTAGAGAGGGAGAAAGTTGTAATTCTTCTTTAACTTCTCGCATTAATCCCTCCAGCGGAGTTTCATTTTTTTCTAACTTCCCTCCTGGTATTGCCCAACTACCTGGTGATATTTTATGAGGTGCCCGTTGTAGAAGGAGCAATTTTTTTTCATACTCCATGAAAACCGTACTTACTTCTACTTTTATATGAAAATCTTTCGGTTTTTTAACGTAAAATTCGGACATAAGGTTATGAAATAAACTTGGCTTTCCAAGTTTCTTGCTGATCTGGACAAATCTTCACTAACACACAATTATCAATCTTTCGATCTCCTTCCAATCTTAGAAGGTGAGAAAGAGCCCAATAAGTACCCCCGTGGGCGATTAAGAGCAAAGGATCATCCTGTTGAAGTGCTTGGTTAAGACCTTGTTCTATGCGGTTAATAAAGATTTGGATCAGTTCCCACTCCTGGTTTGTTAAAGGCCGTGATTCTGAGGCCAGAAAAAGACGCCAAAGAGCGCTAGGGCACTCCCGGAGATCTTCTAAAACAACATCTCTAAATACCTTGTTTTTTAGAACAATTTCTTTAGTCTGCTGAACTCTGCGTAAAGGGCTGGAGCAAACAGTAGCGATAGGCAGACTAGCGATCGTTTGCTGAAGCTTTATAGCTTGCTGAACTCCATTTTGATTGATCTCAATTTCATTCTTATCATCATAAATGCGATGAACGTTATGATCAGTTTGGGCGTGGCGCAAAAAATAGAAAGGGGCCTTACGAATAAAAAAGCTCATAAATTATTGGAGATCTCTTAAAGAGTTTCGACGATCCTCCCAATAACCACGAAAACTCCAAGTGATCCATTCGCACCCAATCATGCCAAAACCTGTGGCGATCATTGGATCCCAACTTTTTGTGTATATACTATATACAATAGGTATTAAGTAGATTCTAAGTCTTAAACGCCAAAAAGGCTTGGATGCAGGGTAGTTCTCTTTAAAGTAAGTCTGGATATAACCTGTAACTAAGTAGGCTAGAAAAATAGATACTAAATCCCAGCTATACTCTTGAAGAAACTGACCCCGGAAAAAGAAAGCTGACAAAAGCATAATAACCCCTGCTAATGCATGGTTCGGGTATTCGAGCTTGACACGCCAGAACCAATATAAAATGTGAGCGACATAGGTAAGACCACCCAAAGGTGATGATAGTAGCATACCCGTTCCAGCCAATCCCCAGATATAGCCGGAGAGAATACCCGCACCTTTAAAATGTTCCTTAAGGCCATGTTCATTAACTAGATCAGCATATTTACCAGCCACTCCTAGAATAAAAGAAGAGACCGCGAGCATAATTTGGTTTAAGTCCATATTTTTTCCTTTTGCATAGCTAAGCAATATCCATCATTGAAAAGTGTATTGGAGAGAGACAAAGGGCTGAAAAGCACCGTTTCTTGTCCAGCAGGCACGATTCCAGCACCTCGAACAAGTTCTCCCCATTCACGAAAAAAAGCAGGGGTCAAGTCTGTATTAAGCTCTACATTACCGATCGAGTTATATCCGCCATAGTGATACAGAGTAAAAGCGGGGATTACTGACATAGATAACATGGCCTTAACAGCCTTTAGGGAAAGATCGTTTTCTTTCTCAGGATCGTAGCTCGAAGACTCTAAAGAATTGTTTAAAGACTGTATCCCATATACAAAATTTGTATAGACATGGCCTGACCCGAATGCTTGGACGGCTGTTTCTAGCGCTTTTAAAATTCTTTCATAACCGTAATCTGCTTTCCCTGGGCATACGGCAAGGAAATGATTAGGCTCGAAAACTTCTAGGGGGAAGTAGATCTTCGTAAAACCTTTTTCTCGAAGTAATGCAATCTTAGAAAGATCATCGGGCGGCATCAGAGTAGCTAGGACTTGCTCTGCCTTTTGGAAAATAGGATGTCCTTGCAACCGTTCTCCGATTTGGACAAAGTAATCGACTGTAGCATCATAGCTATGGATATTACCAGTTGTGATAGCAACAAATCGCAGCCTCTCTTCACGCGTAAGGGCTGTTAAAATAGAGTTCTCAATCACATCCAAGCTTTTAAAAGTTTTGAGATATTCTACCTCTTTTTTAAAAGTTGGGAGAATCTCACAAAAGCGACACTGCTTTCCCTGTTGAAAGTAAAAGCAGTAATTACTAGGAGTAATACCAAGTAAATCAGCGCCTAAAAAAGAGCAAATGGAAGAGATAGGTAGTTCAGAGACAATCAAATCGGTAAATGCTGGAAGCGGAACAAAACTAACGGGGAGGGCTTCTGCGGTCATTTCATGACGGACTTGATAACCAGAAAGAGTGCTTTCAAGGATGAAAGGCGAATGCGAATGATACCGAATCCGGCTAATGATCTGGTTAGGGAGCACTAAATCGTCAGGGATAGGCTGATGGTATTTCTCACTGGAGTGAGCGTATAGATGAATTTTTTTTAATGCAATCGATGGCGGAAAGGATGTGTTCGGTGCAACACGACATCCATGGGTTAAAAGATTTGATTTCCATTTAAAAGTTTCTTCTAAACTAAACATGTTCAGCCTTTAAGATAATTCTTCGAACAGCATGACGTTGAGCAAGATTGTAATAAGCCGTAAAGCGGCGTATGAGCTGCAAGGCAGCTCCTTCTCCCATTTCTACAACAATATTATCGGTCATTTCTTTCATAGCGGAGCACCAGCGTTGCAGCCATGCAATATACTGCTCTGTTCCATCAGACCATTCAGAAATGGCCCATCCGGTTTTAGCCAGTTCTTCTTCGAGAGATAAGACGGGGACAAATTGTGTAACGCCAACAGCACTCTTTTCATCTTGATTTAACGGCTTATATAGAAGGTTCAAAAAGAGAAGAAGCCAGCTATTATCGGGATGCGTTATACGATGCCATGCGGCTAAGGTAGAGACTAATGGCTGTCCCCAATATAAACTCCCAATACACAGCACTAGGTCAAAACTAGCACTAGGATAATTAGAGAGGTTTGTAAAGTCCCTTGCAAAAAAGTGGCATTTAGATGCTAAATTGGCACTGTCCGCTTTCGTTACTGCCTCTTGAACAAGCATGGGTGATAGATCAACTCCTTCAACTTGAAAGGAGAAATGATCTGCAAGAGGTAAGCTAAAGGCGCCATTTCCACAACCTGCATCTAGTACCCGACTTTCAGGAGGAAGAGACATTTTTTGAATTCGGCAAGCAATTTCCTCATAAGTAGCGCTGCTTGTTTGTCCTCTATAATTTCCTCCATGTGCTATAGCTGCAAGCTTTTTCATGATAGAAGAAGTCTGGTAGCGCTCATATTCAGAAGCGACTTGTGTCATTCTGCAAACCGAGTTGATGTCATTAAAACCTCACTAAGCTCCTTCTCTTTTTTGTGAACATGCATCGTGGGCGGAGCAGCAGCAAACCGATCACGTTTATTCCAGCCTTCAGAGAGTATCTCCCAATCAGAGACATGAGGATGATACGGAGGCAAGAGCTGATCTTCGTTAATGCTCCGCAGTGCAGAAGAAAAGCGGCAATCAAGAGAAAGCCGGAATTGGTCAGTCTCATTCATGCCTGATTGATGAAGGGTTAAAGAGTGCATCACGAGAAGGTCGCCCGGTCGGTAATGAGCTTTGCACCATTCAAACTCGGTTAAGTGCTGTTCAATGGCATTACATCCAAAGCGCCCTTCATCGTTTGCTTGAGTAGGAAATAACCCACATTTATGTGTCCCAGGAGCTACGAGTAACCCACCTTGTTCTGGCGGATAATCTCCAAGGGGAATCCAGGCTGTGAAAGTGTCGCACTCTCCTTTAACATAAAATAAATCTTGATGAGGAGGTACTCGATCTTTAGGGTTTAGGTGATAAGGATAAGTAATGCGTACCATTTTTCTAGGATGAGAGAAGACCGGCTCTCCTAATAAAGCACTTAAAAACCAACGCAAAGGAGGGTGTTCTGACAAATCGTGCAAAAGCTCTTCTTTCATTAAGCGGCTAATGCATTGATGGAAGGGAGGAGAGTTAATTCGCCGTACCGGTTCTACAGCAATAAATCTTTCTTTTTCTAATTTTCCCCACCCCTCTAAATGCAATACACTTATAATTCGATCTCTGACTTGCTGGATTAGACTTAAAGGGAAAAACGAACGGAGGAAAAGATACCCCTGTTCTCGAAACTTTTCCTGTAGATTAAGTACAGGCTCAGAGAGGGTAAAGTCTTTTAAGTTTTGCATAAAATTTCCTGCCTTTTTGTAAGTTGAAAACTAGGGAAAGCTTCGTTCAGAAGCCGAGCATAGGGTTCAATATTAGGATCTTCGATAGGTTCGACAGATAAAATTTGTAGACCAGATGCTAGCGCATACCCGACTTCCATCAGAGCCGCTCTACCAATGTAACCATCGAAGTTTGCAAAGATAAGGAATGAAGAAGTGCGAATTTTTGCAAAAATCGAATCCTGTAAGAGGCGTTTATCATGAATAGGGTCTGCGTCAAGAAAGACGAACTCCTCTTCAGGATTGAGTGCTGATGAGCCTACAGGAGATAGTACTAAAATTCCCAATTTTTCAATTTCTTTTTTTAATGCATAGAGTTCACGTAAATGGCGTCGGTAGGATCCACTGATAACGGTACGAAGAGGGGCCATGTCCATTATTTTATCCTGTTACCAATAAAGGCTCCTGCAACCAAACATATAACAAGAGCGCAAGAGACCAAAAGAACTTTGTTTTGTTCTGCTGGTTTTGTAGTGTTCAAAGTACTTAATTTAGCTTGTTTCTGCTGTGTGTCTAATTGATCTAAACGTGTTTGAATATATTCGCAGAGTTGATGTAAAACTTCTCGTGGAGGAATTTTGTTATTTAGACTAAATGTCTGAACAGGATCTCGTTGGTTCATGGTAGATAAAATCACATCTTTATTCTCTCTAAACATTTTCAAACGACGCTCGATTTTCGATTTATCTACATCTTCGATTCGCTGTTCTAGTTTCACCATCTTGCCTTTAGCTGCATCAATAGGGCAATGTCCTGGCCATGGGTTTTCATCAAACTTACGGACCTGGTGCCCACATTCAGAGCAAATAGAACGTCCTGGGAGCCGCTCCCAGATATCTGATTCAGGAACGTCCATAAAAAGAGGTACATGAAAGTCCCGCTTTCTCAAGAAGACTTCACGTGTTGCATCGCCTTGTTTTTCAGTCCTTGGGAATCCATCAAGAATAAAGCCGTATGCGCAATCTTTTTCCGCTAATCGTTTACCCATCATCCCAATTGGTACCTCATCAGGCAAGTAAGCTGGATAATAGTGTTTGTCATAGTTCTCAACAATCCAGCCCAGGTTTGATTTAGCTCTAAATTCATCTCTAAATAGATCGCCTGCTGAAATGTTTGAAATGCTAAATAACTTAGATAACATGTCGCCTTGAGTTCCTTTCCCAGAGCCAGATGTTCCAATCAGATTGAGAATAAAACGCTTCTCTTCATTAAAAACCAATGTTCTGTCTCCTTTACGTAAGACAAGGGTTGCAGATTGTTGAGTGCGCTCTAGAAGTGATGTTGTTGGATTAACCTTTTGCCAAAGACGATCTTTGTATACGACGTCAAAAACTTCATCTTGCCCCTTCAAGAGGGACATGAGTTTGAATGCATGAATTGAAATCCATTCATATGCTGTGTGTTCTTTGGAATCGAGTTGTACTGCTGGCTTTTCTTTCATTTGAACATGATAAATATGGACGATGTAATCCCAACCAGGGATTCTCGCATAACGATGTCCATGATAAGCGGCTTCGTTGGGAGCAAGTGTAATCTGCGTCTCTTCTTTGACCTCTCTTAAAAGAGTCTGTAACGGTTGTTCGTCTTTTTCGGCTTTTCCTCCTGGAACACCCCAGGTAAAAGCTTGATCTTCCTTGCGACAGCGCTGAAGTAGCAAAACACGTTTATCATATTCTAAAAAAACCGATGAGATTTGGGTCTTAAGTTTAAACCCTGGAAATGCGTTAGCTGAGGTAGCCAATACAGGTGTAGTACTCATAAAGCGTCTCCTTGAATTAATTTTTGCAAAGAAACTTGGAAAGAGCTGCTCTTAATAGAATCAGCAATTTTTTCTAAAAAAGTGTGATAAAGCATCTCAGTAATTTGTGGGGATAGAGATGAAAATTGCTGCTGACGTTCCAGTGATGCCCAAACTACTGTGTTGAAGAATATAAACGGTCTAAAAAACATCATTTTTTCCAAGGCCCACGGATCTGAGGCAGGGTACAAGCTTAATATTTTCTCAGGGTCAATTTGAGCGATGACTGAAAAATGAGTTAAATCCCACATAGGATCGTTAAATCCAGCTAACTCCCAATCATGTAGATAAAGACGGCTGTCTTGATAAAAGAAATTCTCAGGTGAAGGGTCGTTATGGCACACCACAGATTGAAATCGACAGGTAGGAATTTGTGATAGAAGTTGTTTCAATTGATCAGCAACATCCTGCACTTCTTTGGGCAGAGAGAGCTCCCTGCTAGCAGCTACAATTGAAGTGGCGAAAAAGCGACTTAGAGGTTGAAATTTAGCGGAAATTGGAGCGGTCTTGCTAGAGTGTAGACGATATAACAACTTTAAAGCAGTTTGCAGCTTGGCTGTGTTTTTGAAATCGGGTGCAGAACACGACTGACCTTGGAGAAAGCGAGTTAATAAGTAGCCTTTGTCCGAATCATAGTCTTTGACTTCGATAAGGGAGATGCTCTCTTTAAAGGCCCACTTAAGAACCTCTCTTTCCTGCACTCGATCTGAGAGTAGATTGGAAACTTCATGGGGTAAGCGTAGAACCCATCGCTCACCTGTTAAAGGTTCTTGAACTACGAAGTTGTTATTTGAAAAACTAGTGAGTTTATGCCCAATTTTGAATCCGCCTTTTAACGAGCTTCCTAAAAAAGATTCTACCGATGCTTCCTGCCTATCAATAGAGGCATAGGCATTGGGAAGGTTTATGCAAAGCAAAATGATGGTTATTAGAATTTGCCATCCATTCATTCTTTTAAATTTTCCCATTCATGTAATTTAATGAATTTGAGAGCCAGTTCAAAGACTTGAAAGAACCAAACCGTAAACTCTTTTCGCTGTTCTGACGAAAGCTCTAAAAGAGTCTCTACATCCCTCCATTGGTAATCCTGCACTTCTTCCGGGTTGGGTTGGACAACTTGTGGGTTATGTAATCCAACAAACACATGGTCGATCTCGTGCTCCATCATGCCGTTACCAACATCAGCTTTATAATAGAAGGATCCTGCTGGATGAAGCTCGCAAGAAAACCCCATTTCTGTCTGGAGTCGATTGCGAGCTATTTTTTCAAGAGAGTCGTTACCAGCATGACTGCAGCATGTGTTCGTCCATAACCCTTCTGAATGATATTTCCCAAAGGCTCTCTGTTGGAGAAGCAATTGGAGAGAAGTTCCCAACTGACGGAAGACAAAAATAGAAAAAGCACGATGTAGAATTCCATTGAAGTGAGCCTCATGTTTTTCTACTAACCGAAGAGGTTGATCAAGACAATCTACCTCGAGGACAAATTGTGTTTCCTTTTGGTTAATCACCATTTAGCTCCTTGACTCGCTAAATTGAAAGTTTGATTTTGAACCTGTTATTAGAATTTTTGCAACTAAAATCGAATTTGAAAAAAAACTGTAGCCAATCAAACATATGGAATTTTTCTCGTTGATTGAGTATAAATTCTGTTCATATGCAACTAAAAGCGAACTTCTTAACAAGAAACCAAAAAGATATCCTCAAAGCTCGTCACCGCCATGAACGGGATAAAAGGCTATGCGATAGAATCACATCTATTTTATTGTTAGATGAAGGGTGGACATACCCACAAGTAGCACATGCGTTACTCCTAGATGACGATACGATAAGACGTTACTATAAAACCTATTTAGAAGATGGGAAAGAGGCCTTACTGCATTTGAACTATACAGGAAAAGCATGCCGACTCAATCAAAGCCAGCTAGAACAACTAAAAACCTAATGTAAAAGAAAAAGCTCCTAGTTCGGCTAGACAAGTTGTCAATTTTGCCCAAAACCACTTTGGAATTTTTTACACACCATCAGCCATGGTTTCTTTATAGCATCGATTAAGCTTTACCTATAAAAAACCTCAGTTGATTCCAGGAAAAGTGCATGAGGAAGCAAAAAAGCTTTTTTCCCAAGAATTGCAAAAACGAGAAAAAGAACTCGCACAAACAGATCAACTGCTTTATCTAGATGGGGTTCATCCTCAACACAATTCCAAACCTTCTTATAGAT
The DNA here is from genome assembly GCA_003176115.1 of Chlamydiota bacterium. Lineage (GTDB taxonomy): Bacteria > Chlamydiota > Chlamydiia > Chlamydiales > Rhabdochlamydiaceae > Rhabdochlamydia. Next base: position 8,888 of record PSRO01000051.1, read on the forward strand.
GGTAGGAAAAAAGATCTAAGGTTATACTACTAACGAATACAGGACGTAAACGGATCAACATCAATGGAGCTTTAGACGTAAAAGGCTTAGAAGTCACAACCGTTTTCTCTGACTCTATAAATGCACAATCTACTATGGTTTTGTTTAAAAAATTAGAAGAAAAGTATCCTTTAGCGCAAAGAATTGTCGTTATATGCGATAATGCTGCTTACTATAGATCAAGACTCGTTGCAGATTATCTAAAAACATCCAGAGTAGAAATCAAATTCTTGCCCCCTTATTCTCCCGATCTCAATCTGATTGAACGCCTTTGGCGATTCATGAATAAAAAAGTCCGCAACAATCGATATTAGGAAAAATTTTTAGATTTTAAGAAGGCGATTTGTGCTTTTTTTGAAAATATTCCTAAATATCGGGAAGAACTACAGCTTCTTTTATCTAAAAAATTTTACTTAGTTAAATCTTAATTTAAAGATAAATGAGTATATCCATGAGAGAGAGAACCCCAAGCAGACAAATCAGTAGAATGCATTTGCAGAGAAGAAGAAAAGACTTCTCCATGAAAAAAGCGAGTATTTTTTTCTGTAAGATAAGCGGCAACAATATTTTGATTGTATCCTAATGCAATCCTTTTATTAATTTGAGATTAAATTTCAGAACTTAAATCCTCTTACCAGACTAATGCTATTACCCCTGTTGATATCGCTCCCATAAAATATAGAAACCAAAGCCTTTTCATGGTTTGTCCTTTCGAAGATCTAGTACTCGTCTAATTTTCAATTCTCATAACAACTCTAAGATTCTAGTTTGATAAGTTTTAGTTTAGTTTTTTATTCAATAAGCTTTTGCGGTCAAGATGAATCGAACATCCACCAGGAAAACCCCGACTAGAACCTGAATCTAGCGCGTCTACCAATTCCGCCATGACCGCATGAGATAGATAATATATCGGAAAGAAGTTTTTAATTTAAGCTAGATTAAAAACCAGAGCGCGATTTAATCTAGTGGATTCTATATAATAAAGGAGATAAATGCATGAGTGAATTCATAAAGGAAATATTGGAAGACGACTTTGATAAAGAAACAAGACAAGGAACTATCTTGATTGATTTTTTTGCTGATTGGTGTGGCCCTTGTAGACAATTAACTCCTATTCTAGAAGGAGTTGCTAAAGATGTAAAAGGGGTGAATTTTATCAAGATAAACATTGATGCTGCTCAAAACGTAGCGGCTCGTCTAGAGATTACTTCTATTCCTACTTTAGTTTTACTAAAAGATGGAAAGGAAATAGATCGAGTTGTTGGTTTAATAGAAGCAGATGATTTAAAAACATTCCTTGCAAAAGGAAAGTAGATCTTACTTTTTAAGGCAAGTATTTTTACTTGCCTTGAAGCTACTTGATCCAATGTAGTACATCTCGAACAATAGACCAGCGTTTTTCTTGAGGAGCTGCAATTTCTGTTTTGCCTTTAACCCAAAGATCATATTGCTTTTCTGTAAATCCTTGATTATTTTTTAACTCTAGCCATTGATTGAGATAGTTAAGAAACTTAGGACTATCTGTATTAATGGCATAACCTAAAGTATCTATCCCAATCGTAGGACTTGGAATTACAATACGGTAGTTACGATGTTTTAAAATCCATGCAAGAGCTTGTTGTTCTTCCCATAACAAAGCTGCCTGTTTTCCTTTTACAGTGAGCTCTTCAAAGTGATCTAGATAAATAACCCTGTCGGCAGGGAAGAATTCATGAGCTACTTGTTCATAAGAAGATCCTTTAAGTACGGCAATTTTTACATCTGGATTATTAAGAATTTTTTCCATAGAGGAAAATCTTTTTCGCATTTTTTCTTCTGTAACCAAAATTAATCTTGCGTCTAGATAAGATTTAGCAAAAGACAGCTTTCTTAGTCTTTTTTCATTCATGCTTAATGCAGACATAGCAATATCATATTTCTTCTCTTCTATATCGGAAATGACATTATTATAAGAGAGAGGCACTAATTCTAATTTACAGCCAAGGTCATAAGCTAATTCATAAGCAAAGGCCATGTCATATCCGACTAAATGGTTGTTCACATTATAAAAACAAAAAGGAGCTACATTAGGATAATAACCCACTTTTAAGGTTTTAGTGGTTAATATATGATCAAAAGTATCTCCTTCAAAAGGATTTGATGGAGGAATCGTTTTGTAGATTTTTACGGGAATGGTAGAGGTAATTGTTAATTCATAGATACTTTTAGCATCGTTTTTAATAGTTGGTAGCGGATTAAAAGATTTAAGAACGAGGAATAGGATAACCATAGGAAGTAGAGTAAAAAAAGTTTTACTAATGATTCTACTCCATCTGAAAAGAAGCATATTGCGACAAGAAAGGGTGATAAATAAAGAAAGTGAAGTAATTTGCATAGCAGACAACATGGACTGAAATCCAGAGGTAAAGGGGAGGGTCGTCAAGTACAAGTTAATCGCATTAATCGGCAAGCCTAAGGAATCTAGAATGAAGGTTAAACTATTAATCCATGAGCCTAGTCCAACCGAGCCTAAGTTTGTTAAAAATGTGGTTACAAATAATTCAATTTGAGAAGAAAAACCTAAAGGCAAACCATAAAAAATAGATATGAAAAATACAAATAAGGTAATAAAAAGAGCACCTAGAGGTAAATTAAAAACAACAGATACGGTTCCTTGTATTTGTGTCTGAGCTTTTTCATCGGTAGGATCAATAATGGCTGTTTCTTTTTTGAGTAATTCAATGATATAGGGCAAGCAAACAATAACTACATTTGTCGTATAAGCAAGTACCAAGATGGGCAGAATTTGCTGCAGCCATTTATAAGCAGGAATAGAAGTTAACATGCTTGTAAGTCGGGGAAAAATCCAAAATACGATCGAACAGGTCCCTAAAAGATATAAAATTACATAGGTACTGACTTGCTTAACGGTAGAGAGTTGGATGGTCCCTACTTGGTTGGCTATAATTAAAAAAGTTCCAATCGGTGTAATTCGAGCAATCCAAGCTGTAATTCGTGTTAATGCGCTTACTAAGTTTTGCAGACCATTCATGATTACATCTTTCTCTTTGAGATGGATCAATGCAATTCCAATGAGAAGAGAAAAAATTACGATAGCTGGAACAATATTATTGGTTAGATCGTAAAAAATATTATCGGGAATGAGCAGTTCAGCAAAGTTCAAATGAGGTGTATCGCTAGAGATATACCCAGATGTTTGAGGGTTGCTGGAGCGAGGAAATAAATAAGAAACCGTATAAATCATTAAAATATTGATGATCCAAGCTAAACTAATAAAAAAGACACCACGCTTTACAATTAATTTGCCTTGAGAAGAGCTCAGCTGTCCTACTCCATGGATGATAGCTCCAATTAAATAAGGGATAGCTGTAACTTTGAGAAGTTTAATATATGCAGATGCATAAGAAGCAAAAACATCGCATAAATCGCCCAGGAATAGGCCAAAAAGAATCCCAAACACTGCAGCAATTGCCATTTGGAAAGCTAAAGAAATCTTAAATAAACGCATAAAATCTATGGGAGTATCTAGTCATGGATCGTTACTGTATATCAGAACAGTATGGGTAGATTTATGCAATTGGATTTTAGGATTTTTTTATAAAAATTAACGACCTAACGTATATCTGTTTTGGGCTCAGCGATTTCCATAGGGTATATATTTTCTTTGGAAGAAAGAGAATTATAAGAAGCGTTTGCTTGGACCACCTCTATTTCAAAAGTCAAAAGAGAGTTAGGAGGAAGATTGTGATGCATCTTATAAGCAAAATCAGGATGAATATAGATAGTGCGTTTTTCCCCTTCTCTCATACCGATTAACCCTAAGCGCAATCCTGTAATAATTTCGTCGAGAAAGAGCACTTCTTCATTAGAGTCTCTGAAAATAGAACCATCGAGAAATTGTCCTTTATAGTGTACCAAGGGAGAAAAATGCGACTGTATTGCTTCACCGGTGCCTGTTTTCTCTATGCGATACTGAACCTTTCCATTTTCTATACTTATCACTTCTGCACTTGCTGCATTTTTTTTAAGGAAGGTTTCCGCTTTTTCTAAATTTTCTTTGGACTCTTGCTCAAAGGCTAGTTCTTTGGCAGCAACAATTGCTTCTACACACTCATTTTCTGTCATAGGCGATTCTTTCCCATCAGCAGCTTCTTGTAATCCTTTGACAACCTGTGCAAGATCAAGCTTGACCTTGCCATTCTTTTCTAAGTCTTCTTGAATCAGGTGTTTCCCGATCAAATGTCCAAAAGCTCGAGAAAGCTTTTCAATCTCATCATGATGAATAACTTCTTCACTAGAAGGGCTTTCTTGACAAAAGGTAGCTTGTGCCATAAATAGAGCACAGGCTAACGAGAGATATTTTTTTGACTTCATGGGCTGCTACCTCGGAGCATGAAAGAGTGTATTTGCTGCTAATCTTAAATCTTATGTCCAAATGATTTCAATAGGTTCTATTTGAACCTTTAACTCATTTAATTGTTTTTTTTCTACTTTTGCAGGGGTTTGCATCATTAAATCACTAGCTTTTTGTGTCTTGGGAAAAGCAATCACATCTCTAATATTTTCTGTTTTTGCTAAAATCATTACTATGCGATCTAATCCAAAAGCAAAACCTAGGTGAGGAGGAGTTCCATATTCCAAAGCCTCTACAAAAAAACCAAACTTTTCTTGAATGGCATTTTTAGATAAATGCAGAAGTTCAAATATCTTATTTTGTAATTCACTATTATGGATTCTCTGAGACCCCCCTCCAATTTCATATCCATTTAAGACAAGATCATAAGCCAAGGCACGAACCTTTAATGGGTCTGTATTTAGCATTTCCAAATCTTCAGGATGAGGAGAGGTGAAAGGGTGATGCTCGCTTTCTATGCGCCTTTCATCTGCATTCCAGCGAAGCAGTGGAAAATCGGTTATCCAAACAAAGTGCATGGAAGATGGGTCTATTAAATCTCTTTCTTTTGCAATTTTTCTGCGAAGATGGTCTAGGCTTTGGTTAATTCTTGCCTCTTCTCCTCCAGCTATTAAAATCAAATCGCCTATCTCGCATTGCATACGGTTCTGTAAATCTATTAATAGATCAGAAGAAAAGAACTTAGTAATATTCGAGTTTAGGCCTTCAGATTGACACTTCATCCAAGCTAAGCCACTAATGCCAAATAAAGAAACAAATTGTGTATAGGTTT
>PSRO01000052.1 GCA_003176115.1 Chlamydiota bacterium
CTAAACCTTTTCGTCGCTATTCCAAAGAGAGCGAATTAAACTAAGCATCAGCTTTTGTGTATCATCAAGCACAACGGTAAGTCCTGGTTTGATTCCCTCTTCGGAGAGCTCAAAGGCTTTCATGGTGTTACAAATGCGCCCATCAAGACGTATGCCTATTCCTTGAATGCCGATCATGTTCCCCCAATCTGCAAACATGGTGAGAGTTAGCTCACACGCGGTAATCAAGAAGAAAACTTCTTTATCTGGATGGACGAAAATGAGTTCGAAGCATTTTTCCCCAATATAGTGAACGGTAGGAATACATAAAGGAATGATATGAGCTCTATCAGGTAGCGCATTTATTGCTTTACCAATAAAGCACTGGCGACATATCGGATGATTAGGATCGTGAATACAGTCAGCTGAAAACCGTTTTGATGGACATTCAAAAGGTTTATGACAATAAGAAAACCCTATGACAAACAGATGATTTTTATGAGAAGCCAAACGCTTTTCAAAAGTGGCAAGATCTTTTACTCCATAGAAGAACAGATCTTGGTCTCGAGAGTAAGATTTTGTAAATAAAGAAGAGATGAAACGATAACTGTGTTTTATCGGCGCACGAAAAAAGTAACGCCAAAAAATTTTTTTTTGATCGCGGGTGAGTAAATATTTTGTGCTTTTCCACTTAAGATTGCGGGCAGTATCTTTGGTAATGCCTGGCATTTGTGGGAGAGAGGAAAGAGTTTTTAACGGATGGGTTTTTTGATGGGTTTTTTGCCCTTGATCCCATTCTTTTTCTGATTCTTCCCAGCTGAATTGGTTATTCCAAATCTTCAATTTATGGTTCATAAACTATGAATATAGTGTAAAAGGAGATATTTGTGTCAGAGCTATTTTATCATTTGGATATTTCTCAAAAACCTCAAATGGTTATTACCCTTCCAAAGGAATTTTCCCATCAAAAAGAAGCTTTGCTAAAAGCTAAATCCCTTTTAGAGAAAAACGCGCTAGATCTTTTATGGAAAAACCCACCTAGCCATGCAGAAGAGGGCATGCGGTTTTCTATCTCTTCAGATACTGCCTTTGAGCTGCTTAAAATGCTTAGTGGTACAGGTAGACTGCTTCATAAGGGACAGAAGGTAATCATCGATCCTTTTACAAAAGCAGAAGGATTTGTTCAGGCCAGGGCCTTAAATAAGACGCAAGTAAAGATTTGTGCAAAATTTACACTTGGTAGACAAGAAGAGCCTTTAACCAGCTGCAGAGCTATTTTTTGGGGAAACCCTAAATGGATTCTCTATGCTGGAGTTATACGTTTATTAGATACAGAGGTTTCTTTAAAATGGCTAAAAATTCCAGAAGCTATTTTACAAGAAAAAGAACTGCAGGAATTTCTAGAAGAAACAGAGGGTGTAACCTGGTTAGAAGAGGTTTCAAGCGATCCTTTGCCTTTTATCTGTTTGACAGATCGACACGGAGGATTTGCTAATCTATGGTTTGATTATGGGATAAGAGGAAAAATAGCAGCTTTTGAAGAAAAAGAATCTTTTTGGCGTAAAAAGGCCATAGAAAAGCAATGGGAGCAAGACTTATTAGAAACCGATTTTAGTAAAAAAAAAGTAGGAGCTTCTTCGTATTATTGTCCTCTGGATAAAGTAGCTAAAAGTATTACATTCCTCATTGAAATTGGTTGGAAAGTATTTGATCATCAAAATAAGCAAGTGGTTTGTTTAGGACAAGAAACCCTTTTATTAGAAGAGCGCCCTCAAGCTTGGCTTGTAGACGCTGAGTTCGATTATCAAGGCTATAGAGCTAATTTACAACAGGTAATAGGGGCTTTTAATCGTAGATCCTGCTTTGTAGAATTAGCTGCTAATACAGTCGGTCTCATCGATTTGAAAAAAATAGAAGAAAAATGGGGAGATTTTTCAGAACTAGAATTTGATCAAGAAGGAGTTCATCTTCCATTTAGACAATTAGGATTGCTCTCTGAGCAAAAAGGTCCTCTAGAAATTCTTAAGCAATTAAAGCATTCTTTGCAACCAGTTGTTATAGGAGAAAAATTCAAAGGACAACTATTCATTTATCAGAATCAAGGTTTGAACTGGCTTTCTTTTTTGGAGAAAAATCAAACCGGAGGGCTTTTAGCCGATGAAATGGGTTTGGGTAAAACTATTCAAATAATAGCCTTTCTTTCACAACTAGAACTCAAACAATCTTGTTTGATTGTAGTCCCTACATCTTTGTTATTTAATTGGCAAAATGAATTTGCTCGGTTTTTTCCTAGTTGCCCGGTGCATGTGCATGCAGACAAAGAGAGAAGGAAAACCCTTCCTCCTATTCCATCTATCATTCTTACTTCCTATGCTGTTTTACGTATAGATCAGACTTTATTTACCTCTTTAGATTTTCAGATCATTATTTTAGATGAAGCGCAAGTTATTAAGAATCCGGATAGTCAAATCGCTGCAGTATGTTTTCAACTAAGAGCAAAGATGCGAGTAGCTATTACGGGAACCCCTATAGAAAATAGATTAGAAGATCTCTTTTCGCTTTTTTACTTTCTTAACCCAGGATTATTAGGTGAGCGTAAGCAGTTCCAAGCAGAAGCGCTTGCATCTCAAGTGGACAGTCGTTATATAAGGCGCATACAAAAGCTCATTAAACCTTTTATTTTGCGTCGCACTAAAAAACAGGTAGCACTTGATCTCCCAGAAAAACTCGAACAGACCATTTGGGTAGAAATGAGCGAAGAGCAGCGCAACATCTATGAAAAATATCTACAATCCACTCGTGTTAAACTCCGATCAAAAGATACCAATCAACAGATGCAAATCTTAGAAGCTATTTTACGTCTAAGGCAAATTTGTGCTCATCCTCTGTTAGTAGATCCCACTGTTCAAGACCTCTACCGATGCAGCGGAAAATTCTCCAAGGTTATGACCGATTTGGAAGAAGTAATAGAAGAAAAGAGAAAGGTTCTCTTTTATAGTCAATTCACTTCCATGCTGCATTTGATAAAAAAAGAGGCACAAAATCGGAATTGGAAATATGTCTACTTAGATGGGAGTACAAAAAATCGAGAGCAAGTTGTATCTCAGTTTCAAGAAGATGAGCAAACGCTTCTTTTTTTTATTAGCTTGAAAGCAGGAGGAGTGGGTTTAAATTTGACCAAGGCCGACTATGTCTTTCTTTACGACCCTTGGTGGAATACAGCAATAGAGAATCAAGCTATTGATCGAGTCCATAGATTGGGAAGGTTTAATCAAGTGATTGCTAGGCGCTATATAACCTCTTTAAGCATTGAAGAGAAAATGATGCACCTTAAAAAACATAAGCAACAGCTCTCCCAAACCCTGATGGAAGATGTAAGCAATGTAGAAGCTCTTTCTTTAGAAGACTTGATCCATCTACTAGATTAAAACCAAAGTTGAGCTTAGAGTCTTGCTCTATAACTCATATTTCTATATATTTGAGTTATAGAAGAGAGGTCTATAACTCATGCCCTGGAACTGGGAATTACCCGACTGGCCCCAATTTAGCTACCATCTCGACCAAATAGCTTCAAAAGAAAGACAGTTTCTTTTAGAAGTAGACAATGCCTACGCCTTTCTAAAGAATATAGGAGATCAGGAATACAGTCGGTTTGTCGTAGAGATTCTTAGCTTGGAGGGTTTAGAAAGTTCGAGAATTGAAGGGGAATTTCTTGATAGAGAAAGCCTGCAATCATCGATTAAACAACACTTCAGCTTACGTGCATCTCCCAACCAAGAGACCAATAAAGAATCTCGAATGGCTAAACTTCTTTGCGATGTTTATCAATCCTTTGATCAGCCATTGACCCAAGAGATGCTCTTTAGATGGCATTTCGAGTTATTTTATAATCAATCAAATATTGTTGATTGTGGAAGATATCGCACTCATATTGAACCCATGCAGATTGTTTCTCATCGATATGGCTCTTCAAAGGTGTTTTTTGAAGCTCCCCCATCAATAAAAGTCCCTAATGAGATGGCAGCATTCATTCGTTGGTTTAACTCTACAAGTGTATCATCTGTTCTAGGAAAAGCGGCCATTGCTCATGTGTATTTTGAGAGCATTCACCCTTTTGAAGACGGAAACGGCAGAATTGGTCGTATTTTAGTGGAAAAGGTTCTTTCTCAAGGTATTGGACATCCGATATTAATTGCTGTTTCAAAAGTGTTAGAAAAACAAAAAAAAGAATACTATACAGCTATTGAAAGATGTAATCGCACGCTAGAAATAGATCATTGGATTGCATTTTTTTCTGAGGTGATTCTGCAGGCTCAAAGCCAATCGATGAATCTTCTTTATTTTTTAATAGAAAAATCAAAGCTGTTGACAGCTCTTTCTGGAGAGCTCAATCCACGCCAGGAAAAGGTTTTATTGAGGATGTTTGCAGAGGGTCTAAGCGGTTTTCAAGGGGGCTTGAGTGCTGATAACTATATTGTGATAGCAAAGACCTCTAGGGCAACAGCAACACGCGATTTAGCAGACCTAGTTCATAAAGGGGCTCTAGTAAAAACGGGAGAGCTCCGCCATACCCGTTATTGGTTGAATTTACCGATAAGGGAATAATTAATTTTCTTCTTTAATATCCTGTTCAATCATTTCCTTAGCTGCAAATTTAAGTGTTTTAAGTCCTTCAATAAAGCCAATCTCTTTAAGTAGAACATCGAGATAGCGCAGTTCTGTTTGAAGCTGGTCATTGACCGATTCTAGTTCGGAAATCCTCTTTAATAGTTCTTCTTTTTTCATAAAATCCCTTCAATTAGGCAAAAAGGGGGGTAAATAATGCCTTTGATTTATCTGTATACATACTTAAACAAGGCTTTTTTAAGATATAGATGAAATGAATCAACCTAAATATTTTTAGATACAACTCGTTTATTTGTAATTAATTACATCTATTAAAAAATAGTTTTTTTAGTATGTTTTTGATTTAAATTTTCATAATTTATTAACAAACGTTTCTTATAATATATCCTGTTAATAATAAGAACAATATAAAAGGAGGGTTTATGAGTACAAATGCAACAAGATTTTTAGAAACAGGCTTTTTTTCCGGTTTATTAATTGATTATATGCGGGGATAAAAAAATTTTTTTTATATATGTACTGCTTTAAACTGGTGCTATTTTAAAACATTATTTATTCATGTTTCGTCGAATTTCTCTTTACTGTCAGTTACCTTTTGATTTTAAAATTAGCTTTGCCGATGATATACCCATTAATTTTTACATTAAGAATGTACAATATGAAATTTTTTAGAAAGAAAGCTTTTTAACTCTTCTTTATACTG
>PSRO01000010.1 GCA_003176115.1 Chlamydiota bacterium
TTCTTAAATCACAGGAATGTGCCATGTAAATATCATACTTCTTTGTCATGAAAATTTAAAGTTAAATTGCTATACTTCACTAATAGGTATATACATCCCTTGCTTAGAACGTAGTTCTTTATTTCTTGGATCGATATAACAAATCATTTTTCTGAAAGGTAACTTTTGTTCATAGAATAAGAAGAACTCTTCTTTTGATTGAATCACAGCTTTTCCTAAGATTAGGAGTGCAATGGAAGATTTTATCTGGCTCAATAATGAGCGCTATGTGGGAGATAAGTTTTGGTTTGTTTTTATTTCTTATAAAGAAGATATCACCGCATTGAGCATTTACTATGCAACTCTCAATAAGACTCCAATTCTCTAGAGATAAAAGTTGACGAGGCATGTCTCCTATAAAGGTAAGGGGCATATTGACGTTTAAGGCTTTTTTGAAAATATAATGAATGGTTGTTAGGCAATCGGTTTTTTCAGGAGCGTGTTCCCGTAGCGCTGGAGTGCAATACGTGGTTCTTTCTACAAGAGCAGAAGCGATTTGTATAATAGGTTTTGCTTGAACAGAAGAATATCTAAAAACTATGAAGTTAGTTGTCTTTTAATTTTTTTTGAGAGCCATTATAGGACATCGAGATTTAAGTTAATTTCTAAATAACATGAAGTGGGCTAGTTCGACTACTTTTGTATAAATTAAGTATTTATAGGAAAATAGCTTTCAGTAAATAGAAGATAAGAATGCTAGTTATTGCGCTAGCAGGAAGGGTAATTACCCAGGATAGAGCGATATCGCGAAGCATTCTAAGATTTAAAGCGCGGATTCCTCGAGCTAACCCTACTCCTAAAACAGCGCCGACTAAGCAGTGCGTGGTAGAGACGGGTAGGCCTAGTTTAGAAGCTAGGAGGATGGTAATAGCAGTGCCGAATTCAGCAGAAAAGCCGCGGGTAGGAGTAAGTTCAGTGATTTTTTTGCCAATGGTAGCTATGACTCTCCAACCCCAGGTTGCAAGACCTGTTACAATTCCTAAACCTCCAAATACAAGTAGCCAAGAAGGAACCGTTGCTGCTTGAGAGACGATACCTCTATCAATGATATCTAGAACAGCAGCGACAGGACCTATGGCGTTGGCAACATCGTTAGCCCCGTGACCAAAAGCAACAAAAGCGGCACTTAGAATTTGCAAATAACCAAACATTTTTTCTACAGAAGTATATTCAGAAGTGCGTTCTAAAAAGTTTGTTTCTTGCCGTAATTGTTGAGAGAGGAATTGTACCTCTTCCACTAGATGTCCTAATTGTTCATGGGTTTCATCATAAGAGACCACATGAACGCGCTGTAGGTGTTTAAGCGCTTTTTCTAGACTGATAACCGTTTGAGGGGAATAACGAGAAATAGAGTTTGATTCATTGGGAGAGAGCACTCTACGAACTAATAAAAAAGCGATGAGAGAAGCAATGCTACCAATGACAAACGCGATAGCTAATACTTGGATAAAAGAAAAATGCCAATCTAAACGCGTCAGTCCATTGAACAGTAAGCTTAGGGTAAATACTCCAAGAACAATAAAGGTTAATAAGGGAATAAATTTTCTGGCTGCCTCTAAAGGATTCATTGCGTATAAAATATTGCGTTGCAGCATATTGAATACAAAATAAGAAATCATTCCTGCTAAAACAGGGGAGATCAGCCAGCTAAATGCAATAGAGTTTATTACAGCCCATTGGATGGCATCGATTCCCATGACTGCGCCACCAAAGCCTAAAATAGCTCCTACAATCGCATGAGTTGTAGAAACAGGCCATCCAAAAAAAGAAGCTATTTGTAACCAAATTCCAGTTCCACATAGTGCAGCGCACATTCCTAAGACTAGGATGAGTGGATCCTCTGCAAATAGTTGAGTATGAATCAATCCTTTTTGCATGGTTTCTGAGACGTGAGATCCGAGGAAGAAAGCTCCGCTAAACTCTAAGACAGCGGCTATCATAACAGCTTTTCTTAGAGTAAGAGCGCCAGAGCCAACAGAAGTTCCCATAGCATTAGAAACATCATTGGCCCCAATATTCCAAGCCATGTAAAAGCCAATGGCTAGAACAAGCAGTATAAGTAGTGTTGCATTGTCCATTGTTTATTTTAGTTCTAGGACCATTCGAATGCGGTTTGCTAAGCTCTCAGAAAGATGAGAGATTTTTGCCACTTCTTCAATCAAACTCATCCAGAGATAGAAACCCGGATTAGAAAGAGAATGAGCTTTGGTGAACAGTTCTCTTTTGAGTGCATGCTGCATTTTACTTGCTTCATGCTCGAGATAGGCGGTTTCTTCTACCATTGTTTTTACTTTTTCTGCTTCAATTCCACCAAAGGAAGATTCTAGCAATTCATCAATTTCTTCAATGATGCGCTTAGCATGGATAAACACCTCTTCATTTTTACGAAAAAAGTTTTGCACTTGGGGAAGAAATCCATTGCACTCTTCTAGAGGGCTTAGGGTAAGTAGAGTGGCAATGTCTTCTGCTTTGTCGGATATATCATCTTGAATAGATAAAATATCGAGAAATTGTGCTCGATCAATAGGCAAAAAGATACTTCTGGGAAGGTGGTTGCGGATATCATTTTTAGCTAAATCTGCCTCGTGTTCAAGACGAGAGATCTCATGTGCTGCTTTTGCAATCTTTTCTACATCTTTCTTTGCTAAACCAGAAAACATCTGTGAGAGTTTTTCCACACAGTGGGCCACTTTTTTCATATGGGTTTGTAGAGGAGCAAAAGGAGACTTGCCAAAAAGGCGTGCGATGTTAAGCATACAGTCCTGTTATAAAATACTCAAATCTCATATCGGAATCTAGCTCTAAAGCTAATTGAATACAACTCTTTTCCAAAGAGTAGAAGGTTGAAAAATCATCTGCTTTTCTGTTTCTGTCATGGGTCGAAAATCACCTTCAGCGATAGGACCTAAAAGTAATCCGCCGATGCGAATACGACTCAGTTCTAAAATCTTAAGGTTGGCTCCTTGCACAAGCAAACGAACCTCTCGCTTCTTTCCTTCTTTGACTACAATTTTTAATGTGCCCTTACGTACTTTCACCACTCGTATAGGTTTTACAAAGGCCCCTTCTATAAAGATTCCTTTAGAAATTTGTTTTAGATGCAAATCGGTCACTTCTTGTAGTGTTTTGATTAAATATTCTTTTTGAATATTAGAAGATGGATGGATCACCTTATTGGCAAAATGTCCATCATTAGTCACTAATAAAAGTCCGGTTGTGTCTCTGTCTAATCGCCCAATGGTGAATAGACGAAAGGGAAGATGAGTAAATAAATCGGTAACTCTTTTTTTTGTTCCTAAGGGAGCATTAGAGCAAATAAAGCCATGAGGTTTATTTAAAATATAATACACTTTTTTTTCCTCAGGCTGAATCGGTTCATTATCCACACAAATTTGATCTTTTTGAGTGCAAACAAGGGTTTGAGGAATAAATACGACCTCATCATTAACGGTCACTCTACCCTTAAAAATCAATTCTTCTGAAGCTCTTCGAGAAGCCACTCCAGCAGCAGCAAGGACTTTACTTAAGCGTTTTTTATCTTCCATAGGCACAGGATTATATAGGGGGCAACAGTAAATTTCAATGATTTAAATTATAGCTTCAGAAATACAGCGGGTAGGTAAACCAAGTATTTTACATTACTAGATTTTAGAGTACGATGGTCTAGTCTATTCCCATGTTTTATTCATAGATCGTAAGATTGTTATAAATTTAAGCCAAAGCTGAAGAGTTGTATCAAATGTTTCAGAAAGTGAAGGTGCAATGGCAGAGGTAATACTTGCAATACCCAACCGGTCAGATCTTATTAAATTTTTGTTTCGTTTTTTGATTTTTTCTAGTTTTTGCTAATATGATTCCAATAGAGATATTTTAACCGGAAGATTTATGTCAAAAAAAGCTACTTTAATCATGATGCGCCATGGACAATCAGAATGGAATAAGCACAATCTATTTACAGGATGGGTGGATATTTCTTTAAGCCAGAAGGGAATCGAAGAGGCAATAGAAGCTGGTAAAAATATTGCTCACATTCCTATCGATTATATTTTTACTTCTACATTGTTTAGAGCGCAAATGACCGCGATGATTTCGATGGCGTATCATCAATCAAAAAGAGTCCCTTATTTTATAGAACCAGAAAAGAATAAACCAGAAGAGTGGTCTCAAATCCATGATGAAAGTATTAAAAAAAACTGTATACCTGTAGTGAAAGCGTGGCAATTAAATGAGAGAATGTATGGAGACTTACAGGGCTTGGACAAGCAAAAAACAATAGAGCGGTTTGGAAAAGAACAAGTACAAAAATGGCGCAGAAGTTTTGACACTCCTCCTCCAGAAGGAGAGAGTTTAGCTATGACAGCAGAGCGCACAATCCCTTATTTTAAAGAATATATATTACCTATTTTGCAGGAAGGAAAAAATGTTTTCATTGCAGCTCATGGAAATTCTTTGCGCTCGATTGTGATGTATCTAGATCATTTGTCTAAAGAGCAGGTAGTAGAATTGGAACTTGCTACAGGAGAGCCGCTATTTTATACTTTTATGCATAATACTTGGGAAAGAAATGATATATCTTGATCATCATAGCGCTACAAAACCTTCTCTATCCTCTATTGAAAGAATGCTCGTATTTTTTAAAAGCGATTGGGCAGATCCCTTGGCACCTCATTTTATGGGACAGCAGGTGGTAGCTTCCATAAGGAAAAATACTAAACGTTTTATTGATTTACTAGGATTAAACCCTCAAGACCGTATTTTTTGTTTTCAAAGCCGTCTAGAAGCTTTATCTCATTTGGCATTTTCTCATTACCGTAATACAATTTATCAGACCGGTAAGAACCAGATTTTAACGACCAATATAGAAGACATAGGTTCGTTGGAGATCTGGCGAGAGTTAGAGGATATAGGATGCATATGTAGGCAAATTGAGGTCAATGAGCAAGGGCAAATCACTCAAGAGATGTTAGATAAGGTTTTATTCCCTAAAGTTTCTATTTTAAGTCTATCTTGGGCAAATCCCATGACTGGTGTTATCCATCCATTAGCTGACTTAGCAGAGCTATGCAAAGAAAGAGGAATTCTTTTGCATGTGGATGCAAGCTCTATACTAGGGAAAGCTCATCTTTGTTTGCGCGATCTCCCTATTGATTTTTTGACGCTAGAAGGATCCTTGATTCATGCCCCTCAAGGAACATCTGTCATGATTGTTAAAGAGCAGACGCTGTTTTCCTGTCCGCAGCAACAAGTGCCCGCTTCTTTAGCCTGTTTAGTAGCCGCTCTTGAAGAAAATATCGCTCTTTTTGAATCTATTTGCTTAGAAACCGCAAGGCTGCGCGATGAATTTGAACAAAAAATCTCTCTGCAAATTAGCGATGCTAAGGTTCTCTTTACCCATGTAGAGCGACTTCCTAATTGCTCTGTTATTGCCTTTCCAAGTATACATGCAGAGGCGCTTTTGTATCTACTAAACCGTAAGGGGGTATTTGCCTCTATAGGATCTGGGCAGTATCAATTGCTTTCTCAAATACTGATTAAATGCCATATCGCATCTGAGGTAGCCTATACGGCAATCAGTTTTAGTCTTTCTTATGAAACAACAGAAGAGCAAATAGAAGCAGCTGTTTGTGTTATTGTAGACTGCGTAAGACAGTTAAAAAAAATGACTCTTTTGGGAGATGTTTTATGATAGAAAACCATCCTTGGATACAATATAGCAAGCGGCTTGCACAAAAAATCGAAAAGCCTTTGTACGTAGGTGCATTTTCTCTTGAAGAAGCACAAGCTAAGGGGATGAGATTAGCTATCGGAACACAGGGAGATTATCAGCTAGGAAAATGGATGAAAATCTACTTGCTTGTAGATGAGAGTGATGGTGTGATTGCTGATGCAAAATTTCAGATGTTTGGTCCTTCGTGTTTAATTGGTGCTTTAGAAGCTGCATGTGAAGTTTTAATGCGTAAAAATTACCATCAAGCAGCTCTTTTAAGCGTGGATTTAATTGATAAACAAGTACGTGATAAAAGTCAGACTCCTGCTTTTCCTGAGTCTACTTTTTCTTATTTACATCTTGTCATTGATGCAATTGAAGATGCAGTAGAGTCTTGTAGAGATATTATCCTCCCAGATAATTATGTATCAACACCCTTGAATTCCTTGCATACTCAAGAAGAGTACCCAGGATGGAAAGAGCTTAGTCATGAGCAAAAAATAGCTGTACTAGATACGGTGATTGCAAATGATATTCGTCCTTACATAGAATTAGATGCAGGTGGAATTGAGATAAAGGAGCTCACTTTGGATAATCAAGTAATTATTGCTTACCAAGGAGCTTGTACTTCTTGTCCTTCTGCAATAGGATCAACTATGCAAGCTATTGAAGGCATTTTGCAAGCAAAGGTCTATTCTGGTTTATCGGTTAAACCAGACCTTTCCTTGTTAAACTATTAAAAGTGCAGGTTAAATATAGAAATATAATTTCGGTTATAGTCTTTAAGTTAAGTTTTGAATTATTTGTAATAAGAGAGTCAAGCGTAATTCATCTTCTTTTGCTCCAAGAATTTTTGCTCTAGCCAACCCATTTTCAGCAGTTTCTCTTGCATTCTCAAGATCATTTATAGCTAATTTAAGTTGTGCTTCCAAGTAATCTGTATGCATAGCAAGTCTTTCATTCGATATTTGAGATCGAACTTCGTCGATAATTTTTTGTGAAAGGTCATATTTCTTTTGAAGCAGATACACCTTACCTAATCGAATATTGATACGAAGGGCATCATTAATTGCATTTGTTTTTTTAAAACATTCAAGGGCTATGAAATAAGAATCTATGGCCTTTTCTAAATCTCCTTTTGGGTTGTCTGCATGCGCAGCTCCTAAATTGAAATAGATTTCTCCTTTTGCCTTTGCATTATCGATGTTATTTTTGAAATAAATATGAGCTGCTTCTTCAGCAGTTTCAACAGCACGAAGATAGGATATTTGCTGTGCTAGCTCTTCCTTCTCTTTAGCTGCAAAAGCACGATAAACAGCAGATTCTAGACAAAGTGATCGAATAAAAAGAGTTGGGTCTATAAAGCTTTTCGATAATTCATGACAACGATTGGCGTATATAAGAACTTGAATATATTCGCCTGAATAGAAAGCTATTGAAGCTAATTGAGCGCAAATTTTTGCTTCATCTTGAAGTCTATTGGCATTTTTAGCAAATGCTAAGGCAGTTTTGCCCTGAGTAATGATCTCTTTCCAGTCTTCTAATTTGGTAAGGGTTTCAAAGTTTTTAAAATATAGTTCAATAGGATTAATGACATTGATAAGACGACCAGAATCTTCAGTAGAAGATGTATTTATACTCCCGAAAGCAACGGTAGCGGAATAGAAGACGTATGTTAAAAAAGTGGTTTTCATACGCAAATGTATGTTTTTTGAAAAATGATTCAAGATAATACTCCTATAATTTTTACCAAAATAGTTGCTGTTGTTTTTTCACTCCCGACAAAGGGAAATATATAAAATAGATTATTTTTGCAAGAAGGCTTCTAATCTAGAGCTTATGAGAGAGTTAAAGATGCTAAAAAAGTTCGTTAGCTCAATTACACTGGAGTTTTAAGAGGTATTCTCTTTTTACATTAATTTAAGGTAAGCATATGTTTCCCTGTAATGGAGTAAACGGTTTTTTAAACTACTTAATACCGAAAAACAGAATACAGATGATCTCAAAAGAAGTAAAAGTATGTTTAAAGACTTAAAATACATTGGAAAGAGGCTCCCTCCTTAACAGGGAGAGCAAAAAAACTAAAGCTCATTGCTGTAATAAACTTTTGGTAGTCCTAAACAGGTAGTGATTTTAAATTGTAATAGCCAAATGAACATTTTAATCACACCAATATGATTAGCTATTTTCTTAGAAAAAGATAATATTTTTCGAACTAATCTCGCACATCTTTTCCTGATCGTACAGTTAAATCTTTCCATATATACTCATTAATTTTTACATTAAGAATGTACAATATGAAATTTTTTAGAAAGAAAGCTTTTTAACTCTTCTTTATACTG
>PSRO01000043.1 GCA_003176115.1 Chlamydiota bacterium
TGGGATTTATACCATTCCAGAAGTATCTACTATTGGGCTAACTACAGAAGAAGCAGAAGAAAAAAAGATCCTTTCCATTGCTCAAGCATTAAAAACGGCAGAGAAAATAGGTTATCCCGTTATGTTGCGCTTGGGTTTTTCTTTAGGAGGACTAGGATCGGGGAAAATTACCAACCCTAAAGAACTACATACAAAAGCGCAAGAAGCTCTAAAGCTTGTTCGCAGATTCTCATCGAAGAGTATTTATTTGGATTCAAAGAACTGGAATATGAAATTGTACGTGATCAATATGGAAATGCATTAACCATTTGTAATATGGAAAATTTGGATCCGATGGGGATTCACACAGGAGAGAGCATTGTCGTTGCACCTTCGCAAACGCTCAATAATCAAGAATACCACCTCCTACGTTCTATTGCATTAAAAGCAGCGGAAGCTTTTTTTGAACCTGCCTTAGATTATATTGTTGTTACAATTCCCAGATGGGACACTCATAAACTACGCTCAGCAGAGCGCAGAATCGGCTCTGAAATGAAAAGCGTAGATGAAGGGCAATAGGTAGAAGCTTTCCCGAAGCTCTACAAAAAGCTATTCGTATGCTAAACATTGGAGCCGATGGATTAACCAGTTACCCCTATCCCACTGAAAATCTACTTCAAGAAATTCACGAAGCAACTGACAGGAGATTGTTTGCTCTAGCTCTTTTTTTTGAAAAAAGAGCCTCTCTTAAACAGGTACAAGCGCTGTGTCAAATCGATCCTTGGTTTTTACTGCATATTCAATCTATTACACAGATTACCGCTCTCTTAGAAAAACAACCTCTAACCCAAGATCCATTACGAATAGCTAAACAATATGGATTTTCTGATCAAACCATTGGAAAAATAAAAAACATCTCTCAAGAAAAAGTACGAAAACTACGTCATCGTTATCAAATCAGGATCAGCAATGAATATTGTCTTTTCTGAAGATGATCTAGAGCAATTTTTTATCCAAGCAACAAAAATTTCTCCTGATTATCCCGTTGTCTTATCGAAATTTATTACAGAAGCTAAAGAACTAGAAGTCGATAGGTAGCTAAAGAAGGAATGATTATCATTGAAGTTATTTCTGAACACATTAAAAATGCAGAAGTACATTCAGGAGATGCTACGGTGGTTTTACCTCCTCAAAACTTAGATCTAGAAACCATTCGGCGTACAAAACTCACTACAAGGCAAATTGTCAAAGCACTCGAAATCACCGGCCCTTTTAATATGCAATTTGTAGCTAAAGGCAATGCTATTCAAGTTATTGAATGTAATCTGAGAGCTTCTCGTTCTTTTCCTTTTGCTAGTAAGGTAACACGTCATAATTTTATTGAAATTGCAACTACAGCAGTTTTAAACCAACCTATTTCAGGCGTCTTTAAAACTCTTGAATTTGATTATGTGGGTGTTAAGACCCCCCAATTCTCCTATCAACGTTTAAAAGGAGCCAGTCCTGTTGCCCATGTTGAAATGGCTGCAACTGGAGAAGTTGCTTGCTTAGGCAGAGATTTGTAAGAGGCTTTTTTTCTTTCTGGGATGGCTACACAGACAAGAATTAAAGGGAAAAAATCTTATTTAGCATTGGAGTTGATAAAAAAAGTAAGCTGTTGGAATCGATTAAAGCACTTGCAGGCTGCGGGTGGAAAATTTTTGCTACTCAAGGGACGCATGACTTTCTTAAAAGCCATCAAGTGAAATCCCCATGCATCTATATGAGAAGTCAAAAACAACAACCCTATCTATCTATCTTCATAAAAAAGAGATATTTTGATTTAATTATAAATATCCCTAAAGGCACAGGAGCTAATCCCAAAACAGATGGGTTTCATATTAGACGTTTAAGTATTGATCACCACACCCCATTGATTACTAACTTACAAAATGCACAAGTATTTTTAAGCTGCCTAGTAGAGCTTGATTTGAAATCTTTGCTTATCCTTCCATGGCAATGCTTTGCCACAATCTCCGAAAAAGATCTGACAAATAGAAGAGCTGTAAAGTGAAAAAAATAGTTAAGTCTTTTAAGAATATTCTGCTGAAAATTTTTGTAAAGATTTTGCATTATTTTATCAAGCAAAATGCTACGCAAGAGAGATTTTTAATTGTTTCTACAACTGGGCTAGGAGACACTTTATGGGGAACTCCTTCGATCCGCTCCCTTAGAGAGCAGTATCCTAAAGGATATATTGCAGTTTTAACAAGCCATATCGGAAAAGAATTATTAGAAAACAATTCTTATATCAATGATCTATTCTTATTGAAAAAACCCATAATTACCTCTCTTATTTCTCTGTACTCAAAGCTAAAGAGAAATAAGTTTTCCTATATTTTATTCTTTCATACCTCTCAAAGAATCATTTTGCCTTTTGTGTATTTATTAGGAGCTAAAAAAATTATTGGCACCGAAGGGTCTAATAAAGGGCTTGATTCTTTAATGACTCACCTTCTTCCCAAAAAACCACAACATGAAATCGTAAGACGTTTAGAAATTATTGCAGCATTAATTGGTAAAAAACCAGCTCATCATCGAATAGAAATTGCGTTAAGCCAACAAGACAAAAAAAACGCACTCCCTCTAATAGATCATTTACAAGATCACACACATCCTTGTATCTTGCTTCACCCAGGATCTAAAGATCTTTTCAAGCGTTGGCCTTCTTCTCATTTTATTGCTCTAGGCAATCTGCTAAGCATGCAACATAAATGCCATATATTTATTACAGGCAGTCAATCGGAAAAAGAACTCGTTCTACAAATTGCTTCTAATATCCCAAGCAGCACCTCCTTGATAGATCTCCCTTTAAAAACATTTGCTGCTCTTATTCAGAACATGGATATCATGGTTTGTAATGATACAGGCCCGATGCATATGGCTTTTGCTATAAAAACACCTACTGTTGCCATTTTTTGTCCTACAAATCCTCATTTGTGCGGTCCTTATGCTGTAAAAGACTATACGGTAATTGCAAAGAAAAAAACATGTTCTCCCTGCCTGCAAAAAAAATGCGCAAATCCCTTTTGCATGTTGCAAATAGGAATACAAGAAGTATACGAAGCCGTTTTACATCAACTCTGTAAATCAGAAAAATTTGCTTCTAAATCCTTAAGGAAACTTCCATGAATCATAGCTTCAAAAATAGAAGTGTTATCTCCATGGAACATTTTTCTAGTCAAGAAATTCTCTATCTTCTAGAACAAGCACACATCATGAAAAATTCTCCCCTCCCACCCTTACTGAAAACTCCTATTCTCGCTACCTGTTTTTACGAACCCTCCACTAGAACTCGTCTCTCTTTTGAAACCGCTATGCTTAAATTAGGAGGCCGGGTAATTGGATTTTCCGATGGGAAAAATACCGCTGCACAAAAAGGGGAATCGTTTGAAGACAGGTAATGGCACAGAAGAACACCCTACGCAGACCTTAACAGATCTATTTACCATGCAAGAAACACAAAAAGATCTTCAAGGATTATCCATTGCCTTTGTAGGGAACCTTAAATATGAGCGTACAGTGCATTCCTTCTGTCTTGCATGTGCTTTATTTGGGATACGCTTATTTTTTTGTGCTCCGGATGGTCTGTCTCTTCCCCAAGAGACGCTTGCCTATTTAACAAGAAAAAAAATACAATTTTCCTTCCATCAAAATTTAGATGAAATCATTTCCTATTTAGACATTCTCTATATAACACGTCTGCAAACAGATAAGTTGACAAGCACTGATCCCACTTGCTTTGACCTTTATCCCTTAAAACTAGATCATTTAGTAAATGCCCCTTCACATTTAAAAATACTACATCCACTTCCAAGAAATAATGAGATCGATCCTTCAATCGATCATACCCCATTTGCATACTATTTTACAAAGGACCCTTAAAATATGATTATGTTTAAGCAAGTCTCTACCATCGATGGTAAACGGCTTGATTGGCAAATTCCTTCTGTAAAAGAGATGACCTTGGATAGTCATCATCTTACACTTCTACCCGCTTTAATCGATCCACACGCTCATTTTCGCACCCCCGGGTTAGAATATAAAGAAGATTGGAAAACAGGGGCTAAAGCTGCTTTACAAGAAGGGATTACTACTGTATTTGCCATGCCTAATACTCTATCTATTACAAATACACTAGAGAGAGTTTTAGAAAAAAAACAGCTTATCCAAAAACAGTTAAAGCAAGCAGAAATTTCCTTGCGCTTTAATTTATACCTAGGTGTAGATAAAAACCACTTTTCTGAAATTGCGCGTTGTTGTAACGAAGTTATCGGTTTGAAAATCTTTATGGGATCCTCAACAGGCGGTTTGTTATTAGATGACGATGTATCACTAGAAACAGCTTTTAAACTTGCTGCAGAAAATGATCTATTAGTTGCTGTACATGCAGAAGATCAAGATTTAATTCTTAAAAGGAAAGTCCGGTTTTTTCATCATAAAGAGCCTAAAATTCACTCTAAAATTCGCAATGCACAAGTAGCTTATCTAGCAACTAGCAAAGCTATTGACTTAGCTCGTAAGTACCATACACGCTTATATCTTCTACATGTGAGCACTGCCCAAGAAATAGAATTAGTTCGGCAAGCTAAAGAAAAAGGCCTTTGCGTGTATTGTGAAGTACTCCCCCCTCACCACCTATTTCTTTCGACAAAAGCTTATGATTCACCAGGAACCAAAGCACAAGTTAATCCTCCTCTAAGACAACAAGTTCACTCTAATGCACTATGGCAGGCTATTAGAGAAAAAGTGGTGGATACAATCGGAATAGAAACTACCCTTCCCTTACTTCTTGATGCCTGTAATCAAGGGAAGAATCCCATTGTCCGATATTGAACAACTCATGCATAAAAGAATCTTAGAAATTTTCCGACTGCCTCCTTATCCAGACATTGTTCTAGTTGATATGCAAAAAACACAAGTACTAGAACCGTCTTTATTGCAGACGAAATGCAATTGGAGTCCCTATGCGGGTCTTACTCTAAAAGGTTGGCCCGTTATGACTGTTTTAGGAGATAATCTCTATGCCTGCCACTAAATTACCTACTTGGTATCCAGATCACGCTCCTATTTACGATAGGAAAAAAAGCTATCTAGAAAATGCAGAAGAGGGCCCTTTCTTTGATGGAGTAATTCCCAAAAGAAGCCTTCCTTCTAGAGAAGAGATGTTTCATTTTTTGGGGTTCCCAGTAACCTCTTGTATTGGTGTAGCAGCTGGGCCTTTATTAAACTCTAAATGGATTTCACTAGCAGCTAAGCTAGGGTACGATATTCCTGTATATAAAACCATTCGCAGCAAAGAATATGCGGCTCGTCCTATGCCAAATATCATTTATGTCGATACAAATAGCCCTATACATGCAAATGATCCCAAATATAGTGTTAAACAGGTTTCTTTTCCGCCTGAGCAAATAGAGAACCTAGCTATTACAAACTCTTTTGGTATGCCTTCTAGATCACCTGCTTTTTTACTAGAGGATATCCCTCGTGCAAATGCTTCTCTACAAGAGGGGCAGGTTATGGTTGTTTCCATAGTAGGCTCTTTTCAAAAAGAACGTTCTTTTATAGAAGATTTTGTAGCTGTTGCTACCTTAGCCAAAGCAGCAGGTGCTAAGATTATCGAAGCGAATTTCTCTTGCCCCAATGTGAAAACAAAAGAAGGAGCCATCTATATGCCTCCTTCTGCCGTTGCAGAAATCGGAAAGGCACTTGTTAGAGCTATTCATCCTATTCCTCTAATCATTAAAGTGGGTGTTTTTCCTTCTAAACAACTATTACAAGAAGTGCTAATCACAGCTGCTCAAAATGGGATCCAAGCCATTTCTGGGATCAACTCAGTCAGCTCTAAAGTAGTTGACTCTGAAGGGAATTCTCCTTTAGGGCCTGATAGACCAACAAGTGGTATTTGCGGAGGACCTATTCTCTCCACCGCAGTGCGATTTATTACACAAGCCCATGAAATCATCCAAAAGGAAAAGCTCGATCTCACCTTAATCGGAGTAGGCGGTATTTCCCTGCCAGAGCATTTTTCTGTTTTTTTTAAAGCAAAAGCTAACGCCGCAATGACCGCAACAGGTATGATGTGGGATCCTTATTTAGCAGCAAAATACCATACAAAAGAGCAGAGATGATCCAATTACAAACTAAAAAAGTGATTCTTGATCTTTTCAACATAGGATCAATTCAATTTGGCCATTTTGTTTTAAAGAACGGCATTATCTCTCCGATTTATATCGATTTAAGGCGGGTTATCTCTTTTCCAAAGATGGTAAAAGAAATCCGAGATGCTCTCTGGCAACTTGCATCTGATTTAGAGTTTAGTTTGATTTGCGGAGTTCCTTATACTGCTCTTCCGCTTGCTACAGCCATCTCTTTAGAATATCATGTCCCCATGCTGATGCGCCGTAAGGAGATTAAGAAACATGGAACAAAATCTAGTATTGAGAGCATATTTAACAAGAAGCAGCTTTGTTTAGTCATTGAAGATGTGATTACTACAGGTAAAAGCATTCTTGAAACAGTTATTCCTCTACAAAATCTAGGAGTCGTTGTTAAAGACATTTGTGTTGTACTTAACCGTGAACAAACAGGTAATAAAACCACGCAAGAACATGGGCTTTCTGTGCATAGCTTAATCAGTATTTATGAAGTCTTAGAAGTATTATACGAAGAGAATGTATTTCAAAATGTCACTTGTTTTTTAAAAAACCCATGATAAGAGAATATAGTTATGAACAAAGAATAGCATTTTGTTCTAATCCAACTGCAAAAAAATTACTTAGCATCTGCAAAGAAAAACAAAGCAATCTCTGCATTGCAGCTGATTTCACCTCGTCTGATGCTTTACTTGCTTTTACAGAATTGGTAGGATCTGAGATTTGCATGTTAAAAACACACATAGATATTCTCAACGATTTTCATCCAAATACTACAAAAAAGCTTCAAGAGCTTAGTCATAAAGAGAATTTTATGATTTTTGAAGACCGGAAGTTTGCCGGTATTGGAAATACAGCACAATTACAATATCAGGGAGTCCCTTTTAAAAGGGTAGAATGGGCTGATCTAATCAATGCGCATAGCATTGTAGGTCCTGGTATCATTGCAGCTCTTAAAAACATAGGTCTTAGCTCTAATAGAGCATTGCTTTTACTAGCAGAAATGAGTTCTTCTGGAACCCTTGCTAGAAAGGAATACGTAGAAGCTACGCTAAAAATGGCTGAACAACACGAAGATTTCGTGATTGGTTTCATTTGTTTAAAAAAAATTTCCAACAATCTAAAATGGATTTACTTTACGCCTGGTATTCAATTTGCTAACGATAAAGATGGTTTAGGACAGACATACCAAACCCCAGATTCAGCTATCAAAGCAGGAAGTGATATAATTATTGTGGGTCGAGGAATTTATCAAGCAGAAAACCCAAAACAAGCAGCAAACGAATATCGCAGAGCGGGATGGTCCTCTTATGTCCTCAGTCTATCTTCCTAAGATTTTTATTATTATTGTTAATTGGAATGGAAAGCAAGACACCTTAACCTGCCTAAGTTCTCTACAGTCATTGGACTATTCTAACTATCATGTAATCATTGTTGATAATGGATCAAAGGATGATTCTATTTCTGCTATAAAGCTTCAGTTTCCTAGGCACTTACTGCTAGAAAATCAAACTAACTTAGGATTCACAGGTGGTAATAATGTAGGAATCCAATACGCTTTAGATCACAAAGCCGACTTTGTTTTGCTGCTCAACAATGACACCAAGGTTTCTTCTGATCTATTAAAGCGCTTCATGCTAGGATTCCAACAACTTCCTAAGGCAGGAGTTCTTGGAGCTAAAATTTGCCTGATGCAGAATGAGGGGAAATTAGATCACTTTGGAGGAACTTGGAATCAAAAAAAAGGAGTTTTTGATTTAATTGGACTGCGCGCATCAGATAAGAATTGGGACGCAGCCTTCTGTATCGATTATGTTTGTGGAGCTGCTATGATGGTTAAAAAAGAAGTTTTTGAACAAATAGGACTTTTGGAACCTCGTTTTTTTTTACTTTGGGAAGAATCTGATTTTTGCATGCGCGCAAAGCGTAAAGGATTTCAAATTATTAGTTACCCACCTGCAAAAATTTGGCATAAAGTTTCCGCTTCTTTTACAGGTAAAACACATAGCACCTATTTTTGGTGGCGCAACCGTCTCCTTTGGATCGAGCGCAACTGCTCTTTTAAGCACCTTTTAAGCATCTATATACGAGTATTAATTCCCGAGATTCTTCATTTGGTAAAAATCTATTTTCTGAAATCTATGCAGTATGCTTGCTTTAAATCTTTTTACGCTAAAACCGAACAAGAAAGTAAAAGACATAAACTTTCTACCTATAAAGCAGCTCTACGAGGTATAAAAGACTATCTCTTGCGTTGCTTTGGGCCTGGGCCTGATTGCTATTAAAATGGAGTTCTAATTTGACGAAGCTAAGACAAACTGCTATAAGTTAAGAAATGGAGCATCTTGTCGCATAAGCATGACAGACTAAGCAATTTTCAATCTTTACAACTATTGATTTATGACTATTAACAAAATTTTAAAATACTTCTTCGTTTTTCTTCTTTTCACTTTTGTAAGCTGTGACCGTAATATGGTCATCATAAACGATGTCGATGAAAGAGAGGCAAATGAGATCATCGTCTTTCTAGCAAGTAGAGGAATATCTTCAGAGAAAACGCAAGCTGTCAGTACAGGAGCTGGTGCAACAGGAAATGAAGCTGTAAAATGGAGCATCATAGTTGATGGAGCTCATTCTACAAAAGCCATGGCTATTTTAAATCAGAATGGATTACCTCGTAAAAGAGGAACAAGCTTATTGGACCTTTTTGCAAAAGCGGGTTTGATGTCTTCAGAAAAAGAAGAAACCATTCGTTATCAAGCAGGGCTTGCTGAACAGATCGCCAATATGATCCGTAAGATCGACGGCGTGCTAGATGCAGACGTGCAAATCTCTTTTCCCTCCTCCGAAGCTTCTTCTATGGCTTATGGATCACAACAAGAAAAATTGAAAAAAATTACAGCAGCGGTTTATGTAAAACATCAAGGAATATTCGATGACCCTAATGCCCATCTTTCTTCTAAAATTAAACGCCTTGTATCTGGTAGCGTAACAGGCCTTGATCTCAATGATGTTACAGTTATTTCAGATCGTGCGCGTTTCATCGATGTCTCATTAACTCCCATGAGCGAGTCTTTAGAAGGAGCTGGAAATGAATATGTGAGCATTTGGTCCATTATATTAAGCAAACAATCAGCTTCTCGTTTCCGCGTTGTCTTCTTTCTTCTCATGTTTTGCTTATTTGTATTTGCCCTGCTCATCGGTTGGATGATTTGGAAGTTTTATCCTCTCCTTAAAGAAAAAGGGAATTGGAGAAATCTGCTTAAAATTGCCCCCTTTAGAGAAAAAGAAGGAGAAATACAGCCGCCTGAGAATGAGAGTTAAGTTATGGATAAAGTAGCTTTTTATACATTACGCTCTCTTATTATGTCCTCTCAAAAAAAAAGGGACTTGCTTACGTGCTTATCAGAAGAGCTGCAAGCTGAAATACACACATCTCATGGAGAAGATATAGAGATAACCGATACAGCTTCCTCTATGTGCAAGCAACTTGATGCCATACATTTTTCTTGGTTTGTACCCTATTTGCGCTCTCTTACAGAAAAAGAGGCTAAGCTCTTTATTTCTTGTTTACCAACGCAACAAACACAAGAGTTAAAAGAAGCGTTGATGCTCTCTCAATCCTTTCCAAAACCTACAGCTTTAGCCAAAAAATACTTAACTCAAGAATTATTTAAAACCATTGCTCCTGAGAGCTTAATCCCTTGCTGCTTTCTACCACAACATCCTTTACTGACTTTACTTGATTTAAATACTACACAGTTAAATACCCTTATTGAGCTACTAGCTATGCATGATTTAGTAGTGGAAATCCCTCAAATTATCTCTACGCAAAAATTAAAATTGATTGATAGCGCTCTTACTAAAGAGCAGTCTCATTATTTAAAAAATCTTCTATCTCAAAAAGAACCTGTTATCTTTAAAAAGATAGGGCTGTCTGAATGGAATGCAGATTTAGATGTGTTGAAAAATGCATTAACACAAAGAGGAATTAATCGATTAGCCAAAGCTATTTATCCCATCCATGCAAGTTTTACTTGGTATATAAGTCATCATCTAGAAATGGAAAAAGGTAAGTTATTAACCAAGTTATCCACTGCTACAAATGCTCCACAAGCAGCTGATCTACTCAAAAATCAAATTCTTTTACTCATAAAAACACTTAACTACCAAAGCTAACTTATGAAGTTTCTCACATACATTCAACAAAGTGAAATACATCCAGCATCAGCAGAAAAAGTGATCCCTGCTAAAGATTTTAGTATTTTACTAGAAACAAAATTGCTTATTGAACATGCACAAGAAGATATTACT